>JALZNB010000011.1 GCA_030857905.1 Actinomycetota bacterium | reverse complement strand
GGGCGCGGGCGACACCTACGTCGCCCAGTTCTTCGTCGTGGGCATCGGAGCGCTGCACCTGCCGTCCACTCCGAGTCTGCCCGGCGTCGAGAAGTTCACCGGCCCCGCGTTCCACTCGGCCCGCTGGGATCACGACGTGGACCTCACGGGCAAGCGGGTGGCGGTCATCGGCACCGGCGCCAGCGCCATCCAGTTCGTGCCCGAGATCGCGCCGAAGGTCGCCGACCTGACCTTGTTCCAGCGCACGGCGCCGTGGGTGATGCCCAAGCCGGACCACGCCATCGCGCCGTGGGCGCAGCGGGTGTTCGCCAAGATCCCCGGCACCCAGCGTGGCTACCGGCACCTGTTGTACTGGATCAACGAGGTGCGTGCCGTCGGCTTCAACAGCCACCAGAACATCCTCAAGTACGCGTCCAAGGTGGTCGCGTGGAACATCCGCCGTTCGGTGCGGGACCCGGAGCTGGCCGCGAAGCTCACCCCGGACTACGTCATGGGCTGCAAGCGTGTCCTGGTGTCCAACGACTACTACCAGACGTTCAACCGCGACAACGTCCACCTCGACACCGACGGAGTCGCCGAGGTGCGCGAGCACAGCATCGTGGGCCGAGACGGTCGTGAGCACGAGGTCGACGCGATCATCTACGGCACCGGGTTCCACGTCACCGACGCGTTCGACTACCTCGACGTCATCGGCCGTGATGGCCGCGACCTGGCGAAGCAGTGGCGCGAGGACGGGATCAACACCCATCTCGGCATCACCGTCTCCGGGTTCCCCAACCTGTTCTTCCTGCTCGGCCCGAACACCGGCCTCGGGCACAACTCGGTGGTGTTCATGATCGAGTCCCAGATCCGGTACGTCGCCGAGGCGATGCGCATGGTCGCGCGCAACGGCGCCGACGCGCTCGACGTTCGCCGCTCCGCGCAGGACGAGTTCAACCGCGACGTCCAGGCCAAGCTCGCCGACGGCGTCTGGACCCGGGGTGGCTGCACGAGCTGGTACCTGGACTCGAAGGGCGTCAACCGCACGGTGTGGCCCGGTTTCACCTGGCGGTACTGGATGCGGACGCGGAAGGTCGACGAGAGCGCCTTCGAGTTGATCAGTCACACCCCCCGGCTGACGCGCTCGGCGTGACGCGTCCGGCTTCGCTCCCGTTCGGTCGCCGGTTCGGATCACCGGTGTCGCGGAGCTTGCCGATGAGCGCGACGGTGTCCATTCCGCACAGCTCGGCCATCCGGTCGAGTGCGGAGATGTCGAGCTGGATCTCCGGCCCGGAACCATCGCGCTCGGCGAGCCGCTCGGCCGCCCACCGCCGCAGCGGCGACAGTTCCGGTCTGTTGTCGTGGGCGATCAGTCGCAGATCGAGCTGGACCCGTCCCAGCGGGGCGTCGACCACCCGATCGTGCACCCGGGCCAACACCTCGTGCGGCGGCTCGTCCAGCGCGACACAGATCTCCACGAACCGCACCACCGAGACCTGCCGGGTGCCGAGTTCGTAGGTCGCGAGAGTTTGCAGCGAGATGTCGCTCTGCAGTCGCCCGTTGAGTTCCTTGCGCGTCCACCCTCGCTGCTTGCGCAGGCGCCGTAGCTCATCGCCAAGGGCCTGCTGATAGGCCGACACATCGATGCGCACGCTCACCCCTTCCTCCCGTCTGACAGGAAGGGAAGCCGCCAACCGGCTCGCGCTTACGCGACACCGCCGACAAAGTCGGAGAATTACCCCGAACGGGTGACCTTGGAGCGGTAACACGGTCGCGGGGGCCCAGGTCGTCCGCGCGGTGCTCAAGACCGCGTCGGCGGTCAGTTCACGCAGGCCGGGCCGGGCTGGCTCGCGGCGGCGGGGTTCAGGTTGAGCAGCGGCGGCGAGCCGAGGCGTTGACCGGAGGCGGGGAAGTCCTTGCCGATCAGGACGGTCACCTTGCCCGCGCTCAGGTTGGCGTCCGCTTCCACCGGGAACTCGCTGCCCAGGGCCTTCGCCACGGCGTCCGCCGCCGTCTTCTCGCTCTTGGCGTGGCGGATGACGGTCTTCGAGCGCGCGGCGGCGTTTCCGGTCTCGCCGGTGGTGAAACCCTGGTCGGTCAGGGTGCCCGCGACCTCGGCGGCCAGTCCGGTGCGGCCGGATCCATTGAGGACGGTCACCGTCGGCTTGTCCTCCGCGGGTGCGCTCGGGGCCTGGGACGCGCCGGACGACGGTGGGGGAGCGGCGCTGTCGCCCTCGATGACGCCCTTGACGTAGGCGCGGACCTTGGCCGGGTCGATCTGCACGGCGTCACCGTCGGGGGTGTCCAGGTCGGTGGCGCCGAAGGGGATGGTGTTGAAGCTCATGTTGCCGCCGGTGAAGCCCATCATCTGCTGGGCGAACTGCATGATGTCCCAGTCGTCGTCCAGGACGACCGACTTCTTGATCGCCTCCTGGAGCTTGCCGAGGGTCGACGAGCCGGGGACGAGCATGTCCTGGGAGAAGACCTTCTTCGCCATGCCGCTCATGAACACCTGTTGGCGCACGATGCGGTCGAGGTCGCCGTTGGTCAGGCCGTGCCGCTGCCGGACGAACGCGAGCGCGCCGACGCCCTGCAGGTTCTGTGGTCCGGCCGGGAAGTTGGCCCCCGAGAACTCGTCCTCGACGGCCTTGTTCAGGCAGACGTCGATGCCGCCGACGGCGTTGGTGATGTCGTAGAAGCCGAGCAGGTTGACTTCGGCGTAGTGGTCGACGCCCGCCCCGGTGAGCTTCTCGACGGTGGAGATCAGCGTCTTCGCGCCTTGCAGATTCGACTGGACTTCGAGGTCCCTGCCCTCGACACCCTTCTCCTGGAGTTCTTTGCGCGCGTTCAACTTGGCCCTGGCGTAGGCCGAGTTGATTTTGTGCTTGCCGTAGCCCGGAATGTCCACATAGGAGTCACGCGGCAGCGAGACACCGATGGCCTTCCCGCCGTCGTTGGGGATGCGGATCATGATCAGGGTGTCGGTGTTGAGTACGCCGTCGGCTTCGCCCGCGCTGAGCATCGCGAGTTGTTCCTTCGACAGCGGGTTGCCCTGGGCGTCGGTGCGGCTGTCCATGCCGACCATCAGGATGTCGACGGCGCCGTCCTCGGGGCGTGGACCGTCATAGGTGATCACGTCCGCGGTCTGGAGGCCGTCGGTGAAGGTGTCGGCCACATTCCAGTAGTAGCCGGTGGTGGCGAGCACGACCACGGAGAGCACGATCAGTGCGACCTTGCCGCCGGTCATGTTCCCGGTTCGGCGCGGCGCGGGCTGGGGCGCGGGCCGTCGGCCTCCGGGACGCTCGCGCGGCGGAGGGGTGCCCCTGGCGCTGAGTCGCTCGGTGCCCGCGTCCGGCGATACTCTCGGCGATGGACGCGGTCCGGACGCGGCGGCGCGGGGCGGAAGTGCTCTGCCCTGCCCGGGCCGACTCCCTGACCTCGGCGGCCGGTTGTCCACGCCTTCTCCTCCCCATGTGCGCCTGTCCGCGGGCACACAGATCCACGGGCACGACTCACCCACGAAGGGGACGTCTGATCACGCCCCCAGGTTGTTCAGTAGCGTGGCACATGCCCCGATTGGGCCCGCAGGGCATGGGCACCTGCCTTCGTGGTCATCCCTGCGCCGTCTCTGTCGCGGGTTGTGGCGTTCGGGCGAACCACAGGGCCCGCCGTCTGCCGGTGGTCGCCGCCGCGATGGCGACGACGATGGTGAGTCCGTGCACGGCAATGCCTGTGCCACTCACGGTTGTCAGCATCGGAGGCACGCACGCCACGGCCGCGAGCAGCCACGGCCACGGCGTCGACGTGGTGCCGATTCGCACCGAATGCAGGAGATACCAGCCGAGCAACAGGTGGATGATGCTCGCCATCGGGTCCAGCGGCAGACCGAGCAGCACCACAGGATCACCCGTTCCGGTGAGGCCGGTCACGGCGAAGCCGAGGATGCCCGCGGCGCCGTAGCAGGCGCCCAGCGTGGCGGCGACGACGTCCCACGACGAGTCGGCGCGGGCGGCGTGCGGCCCGGACGGGGGCTTGCGCCACTCGAACAGCAGGAACGCGAGGACCGTCGGTACGCCGAGCAGGGCCAGGGCGAGCAGGCTGCGCG
>JALZNB010000009.1 GCA_030857905.1 Actinomycetota bacterium | reverse complement strand
CGCATGAACAGCCGCCAGCGCACCAGAGGCCGCGAAGACGGCGAGCCCTACCAGTTCGGCGACAATCAGAAGCACAGGTAAGCACGCTACCTGGGCCTTTAGAAGGCGTCGCCGATACGGATCGGGTGTGGGGCTCCGGTCAGTGCGTCCAACGTGGACGCTGTGTCCGGGTCGCCGGTGAGCAGGCCCGCGTGCCGGAGAGCAGCAGCGGACGCTGAGCCTGCGAACCAGGCCGCCAACCCCCGGGCGCCCAAGACCACGTCCCCATTGCCGCCACGCTCACAGGTGACCCGCTCGCCGTCGTAGGCGAGGCGGTGGCGACCCGCGTGCCATGGTGCCTGTGGGTCAACGACCTCGATGTCCACGCTGAAGGGACGAGCGTGGACGACCGCGGGCCATCCACGGGCGGCCACAGCGGCCGGGAGGTCGACAACCCGTAGCATCCATGGGTGGACGGATGTCGCCCACTCGGCCTCTCTGGGCAGTGTTAGGTCGCTGATGGCCGGGTCGAGCAGACTAATTCGAGCTTCCTGAAATTGGCTTGCCCAGCTACCGATGGACCGCAGGAGCGTCCGCGCGGTGTCGGCATCGTCGGCGACGAGGTCATGCACGATCAGCGGACCACTGTCGTTGCGTTCAGCGCTCACGTAGCCGCCTGGCGCCATCGTGACGACGTCGAGGTCGAGAACCTCTGTGAGCACGAAGGCTGGCGAGGCCCGGTCCAACATGCCGTCAACGCGGGCTGCCATGCGGAGGTAAGCGGCGTGCAGGTTGTCCAGGTCGGCCTTCGTCGCCGCGCGCAGGGCGACATCAGAGCGTGGGAGGTTCGCCAGAACGTGCAGCGGGACCGTGAGGTATTCGATCGTGCCGACGCTCTCCCAGCCATAGTGTCGGTAGAGCTGAGGTACGGCCGGGTAGAGCGCGGAGATCGGCTGGCCGTTTTCCCGCATGTCCGCCAAGGCAGCGGTGAACAGCGCCCCGGCGACGCCCTGACCGCGGGCGTGCGGGGCGACGGTCACGCTGGCGACGCCGCCACACGGGACGGCGACACCGCCGAAGAACTGGTGGAAGTTCCACACCCGCAGGAAGCCCGCGCCGTCGACGACGAGACCTCGCCAGGCCGCCGGTTGCTCGTTCACCCAGGACGTGTCTGGCTCGCGGGGCCCGCCGAACGCGAGCCGACGCAGCCGGTACACGGCTTCCGCGTCGGCGGCGACGAACGGACGGACCGTCACCATACGAAGAATCCCTGACCGGTCTTTCGCCCCAACTCCCCCCGCGCGACCTTGTCCCGCAGCAGCGCGGGCGCGGTGAAGCGGGCGCCGAGTTCGCGTTCGAGGTGTTCGGCGATCGAGAGGCGCACGTCCAGGCCGACGAGGTCGGTCAGCCGCAGCGGCCCCATCGGCCAGCCGTAGCCGAGGCGCATGCCGGTGTCGATGTCCTCCGCCGAGGCGACACCTTCCTCAAGCATTCGAATGGCTTCGAGGCCGACCGCCACACCGAGTCGGGACGTGGCGAACCCCGGCGAGTCGCGGACCTCGATCACGGTCTTGCCCAGCGCCTCGGCCCAGCCGCGCACGCGCGCGGTGGTCTCGGCGGACAGTCCGGCGTGGTGGACGAGTTCGACCAGGACCTGCACCGGGACGGGGTTGAAGAAGTGCATCCCGATCACGCGTTCGCCCGGCAGGCCGACGGCCAACTCGGTGATCGACAGCGACGAGGTGTTCGACGCGAGGACCGCGGCCGGGCACGTGTCGGCGATCTGGCCGAGCACGCTCCGCTTCAGCGCGATGTTCTCCGGGACGGCCTCGACCGCCAAGCCGACATCGGCTGGCAGGTCGCCCAATTTGTCCACAGTGGACAACGAGGCGAGCAGGCCGTCCGCCGTGGTGCCCTCGGGAAGTTTGCCCCGGTCCTGTGCCTTGCCCAGCGAGGCGGTCACCGCGTCGCGGCCCGCGGCCGCACGGTCGGCGTCGGCCTCGGCCAACACGACCCGGCTCCCCGCGGCGAGGAACACGTGCGCGATGCCCGCGCCCATGGTGCCGCCACCGATGACCGCGACCGTGTCGGGAACCTCGTTCATGCGCGCCCTTCCTGTGACACCTGACAATCAGATCGGCGACCGCACTGTAATAGGTCACCAACGGGCACGATAGGCGTGTGCGGATCATCTTGCTACGGCACGCGGAGAGTCTCGGCAACGTCGACGAGCTCGCCTACTGCCGCATCCCCGACCACGCCCTGCCCCTCACAGCCAGGGGCGAAGCCCAGGCAGGCGCCGAAGGGGCACGGCTGCGAGAACTGCTCAACGGCACCCCCGTGGCCGCCTACGTCAGCCCGTACGTGCGCGCTGTGCGCACGTTCAACCTGCTGGACCTCGGCCCGATCGAGCGGTACGTGCCGGAGCCACGTCTGCGCGAGCAGGACTGGGCAACCTCCAGGACCCGATCGAACAGGAGATCCAGAAGCGGAAGCGACACGAGTTCGGCCACTTCTTCTACCGGCTCGCGCATGGCGAGTCCGGCGCGGACGTCGACGACCGGGTGGCGAGCTTCCTCACCGAGCTGGAGAAACGGGTCGAATCCGACCCCGAGCACCCGGACACCGCACTGGTGGTGTCGCACGGCCTGACGATGCGACTGCTGTGTCGGCGGATGTTCTCGTGGAGCATCGAACTGTTCGAGTCACTGTCGAATCCGCCGCACTGCGATCACCGGATCTTGACCTACACCGATGGGCGCTGGCGGCTGAACCGGCCGTTCGAGCAGTGGCGGGACTCACCGGACGGGAGCACGCAGCTCTAGCTCCACTCACGGCCCGCGACCGTCACAAGCCGTCCGCACCGTCGTCAACCGTCCCCCGCACGCGTTTGCCGTAGCGGCGGTTGAACTTCTCGACGCGGCCCGCGGTGTCCAGGACGCGTTGGTTGCCCGTCCAGAACGGATGCGAGTCGGATGTGGTGTCAACGGTGATCAGTGGGTAGGTGTTGCCGTCCTCCCACACGACGGTCGCACTGGAGGTCGCCGTCGAGCGGGTGAGGAATGCCTTGCCGGTCGTCTGGTCCTGGAACACGACCGGGTGATAGTCGGGGTGGATTCCTGGCTTCATGATTCTTCCTTTCGGATAGTCGGAACTCCCAGATCGGCGCTGTCCGCACACGGATCGGCATGCGAACTGCCGAACGGGTCCACGTAGTCGGCCCAAACGGCCTCGCCCCCGGCCAGCTCGGAGTCGGTGAGCAACGCGGCAGCGAGCGCCGAGGAGATGTCGTCCGGGGTGGTCTCGTGCGCGATCACCACGAGTTCCTGGACGCGGTCACCGAAGCGCGGGTCCCAGTCCAGCGCGGCCTTCGCCCGACGCTCCGGGTCGACGCGGTCCCACACGGTGTCGTCGCAGGCCGCGAGCCAGGCACCGGCGTGGCCGACACGGAGGCCACCGCCGGAAGACTCCAGCCACAGCGCCACATCTGGCTGCGTCGCCACCCAGATCCGTCCCCTGGTGCGGACGACTCCGTCGAGCAGGACGTCGATCGCGGCGTGCAGACGTTCGGGGTGAAACGGGCGGCGTTCGCGGAACACCGTGACGGTGACCCCGCAATCGGCGTCCAGCGGTGGTTGTCCGCGCAGCAACGGGCCGTGCGCGTCGGTGACCGCGCCACGTCGCGCCGTGGGCGGGATCGCGGCGAGCAACAGATTCGGACGGGTGACGCGC
>JALZNB010000622.1 GCA_030857905.1 Actinomycetota bacterium | reverse complement strand
CCGCGTCATAGGAAAGGAAACTCTCCTTGACCAACAGCTGCAACAACTGCTCCACCGCATCCGGCTTGACACCGACAGCATCGCCAAGCTTCACCGCGTTCATGCCCGGGTTCTCCCGGAGCGCATCAATTATTCCAAGCTCAAAACAGGACAACAGATTCATGAACCGCGCGGGTCCGACCATGTATTCACGGAAACGCGCGAGCGTGGCTTCAGGTGTCATTCAATTAATCCCTTCGAGTTGGTTGTCTCCACCGTCGCGGCGCATCAGGTGAAAGCTGATGTCCGCCGCGGCGAGGAGTGGTCGCCGTATTCATGGTCGTTCACGATCAGGTGTGCGAGGTCGATGCCGTTCGACAGCGTCGGGCCTCGCCCGCTCGACGGGGTGTGAGGACACGCGCGGCGCGGGTCGCCTGGCCGGAATCAGCAGGCTCGCGGATGCTTCGACATCGATCCGGAAAGGCCGAAATGGTGGTGGTGATCGAACGGATCGGCACCATTCTCCCTTTCGAGACCGGGAAGCGAATCTTCCGGGTGAGCGCCGGTTGCTTCGGTCGTGGCGGTGTTCCTGTTCCCGCCGTCGCGTGTGTCGAGCAGCATCGGCCACCGGACTTGGCTGGGACTGTTCGACGGGTTGGCGTCGGCTTGGCGGACCGCTACCGGGCGAAAACCAACGTGGCGGGCGACGGCGTGGACTGGAAGGAGACGTCCTCGAAGCCGGCCTTGGCGAGCCATGCCTGGTAGTCGGCCTGCCGCCACGTCCCTCCCTGTGTGCTCTTGAGCAGCATTTCCGCGGCGAAGAGCAGGGGGAATGGCGGACCGCTTCGGTCGTCGTCGACGACGTAGTCGCAGATGACCAGCGTGCCGCCGGGCTTGAGGGCGTCCCGGATCCTGGTGAAGGTCGCGACGTTGTCCTCGGGCCCCTCTTGGTGGGCGATGTGGGAGTAGACGACGACGTCGTAGGCGGCGACGCCGAAGTCCGTGGTGTGGAAGTCACCGTCGATACAGGTGAACCGGTCGGCCACGCCCCGCTCGGCCGCCAGCCGACGGGCGATCGCGTTGATCGGTTCCCAGTCGAGCTGAGTCGAGCGGGCGGCGGGATTGACCCCCAACCAGTCTGCCGAGTAGATGCCTGATCCACCACCGATGTCGAGGATCGAGATCTCCCCGGCCTCGGCCAACCGCAGCGCGTCGGCGGCGATCGTCGTCACCGGAACAGACAACGCGGCGATGGCCTGGACCAGCGCTTCCCAGTGGGGGTTGTCCGCCACCCGTACCGTTTCCTCCGTCACCGGCCCGCCGGTGCGAACCACCTCCGGCAGAGTCGCCAGGCTGCCCATGTGAGACAGCTTGAGTGTGGCGAAGCCGCTCAGGCAGGCGGACGAGCCCTCGACCAGGAAGGTAGATGCTTCGGCGGTGTTGCGATAACTGCCGTCGTCCACCTCGATCAGGCCAAGGCCAACGAGCCCGTCAAGGAGGGTTTGCGCGCCTCGTTCGGAGATCTCGGCTCGGGCGGCCAGGAGCAAAGCGGTGTCCGCACCCGCTTCGAGGTGGGTGAACAGCGAGTGACTCGCCGCCGCGCCGAGGATACCGGTGGCCCAGTAGCCGGTGGCGAGCTGCAAAATCCGGTCCGACGTCGGGTGACTGCTGTTCACGCTGCCCCTCCAGAAACCTTCTCCGCGGGGCGCCGGTGTGAACCCGCATGGGTCCGCAGCGTGCTCCGCAAAACTTCCACGACTCTCTCGACCTGGTTCATGCCGAGTTCGGCGTGCATCGGAATGGCGAGGGCCCGCGAGAAGAGGTCCGCCGAGACCGGGCACCGCTGCGTCGTCTCGTATACCGGCTGCACGTGGCAGGCCCACGCACCGTGCCCACAGCCGATGCCCTGAGCCCGGAGATCGGCGGCGACCGCGGCACGGTCAATGCTCGAATCCAACATCACCACATACGATTGCCACGCGTGGGTGCGGTCCTCGGGCACATACGGCACCGTGACGAGCTCTTCGTCGGCGAGCAGTTCGGTATAGCGGGTCGCGGCCGCGTGCCTGCGGTCCAGCAGCTCGTCGATCCGCCCCATCTGCACCCGCAGAATCGCGGCGGCGATGTCGGACAGCTTGTAGTTGTAGCCGATTTCGGTGAACACCGAGATCGGCAGGCCGACGACCTGAGCCTGGTCGAAAATGCTCTCGATGCCGAAGGACGACCGCAGCCGCGCGCTCGCCGCGAGCGCCGGATCGGCAGTGAGCAGAGCACCACCCTCGCCGCTGGTGGTTCCTTTTCGCCCGTGGAAGGACAAGCAGGCCACCGGCGCCAACGCGCCCGCCTGGTGTCCCTGGTAGGTCGCCCCGACCGAACACGCGGCGTCCTCGACGAGAAACAGTCCATGACGATCCGTGATCGCCTTCAGTTCCGCGTAGTCGGCGGGCAGCCCGACCGTGTCCACCGCGATCACTCCCACGGTTCGCGGACCGACCAGGTTCGCGACCGCCTGCGGGTCAACCGTGCCGGTATCGGCACGCACGTCGGCGAAGATGGGGATCCCGCCGACATAGCGCACCGCGTGGGCGGGAGCCGGGAACGTGTAGTCCGCGACGATCACTTCGTCGCCGGGTTCGACACCGAGCGCGAGCAGGGCCAGGTGGAGCGCGGCGCCGCAGTTGCTCACCGCGACCGCGCCGCCGACCTCGTATCGCGCCGCCAGCTCCTTCTCCAGCGCCTTCCCCCTCGGGCCCTGACCGGCGGGCCAACCTGAGGCGAACACCTCGGCGACGGCGGCCAATTCCTGCTCGCCCAGACTTGCGTGAACCAGGGGAATCGTGTCCATTGTGGTCACCTTCGACTATGCGTTACGTTCTGTGTGCGGCGTGGAATTCGAAAGAGGGGTCGGTCCATAACGAAGCGGGGTGATCTGGTTGACGTCATAACGGTCACGCAACCGTTGCACGGCATCGGCATCGACCGTCTGACCACTCGAGAAGATATCGCATATCTCTTCGAAATACAGTTCGTGATCAGGCGACGGGAAGCTTTGGAACAGCATGCGCGTCGGCTTGTCGGTGGGGTTCATGAACCCGTGCGGACAGTCGATCGGCACGAACATGCAGCTACCCGCGCCCGCCCGGACCACCCCGTCCCCAACCGAGGATTTCCAGTCTTGCCAGCGTTCCGATGTCCGGGTGGTCGGCTCGAACGCCAGGACGTCGAGCTCCCCTTCCAAGATGTAGAAGAACTCCTCCGAGCGGCCATGCGTATGGGCCCCGACATCGAAGCCCGGCGGAACCACGACCTCGAAACTCGACACGGAGGAACCGTTCGCCTTCGTGGCCTTGAAGGTGACTTCCTGCGCCTTGGTAATCAGCTTCCGCCCCTGACCGGGTGGAACGATCACGCCGTCCATGCGATCCACTTCCTGGTTGTCTGCGCGAACTCTTACTCGCCTCAGGACGCCGAGGCGCCCTGGGTGATTCGATCCCCGCTCCCCAGCGCGTCCACGGTCCAACTGCCCACCGACATCTCGGCGGTGATTCCCGGACCGAAGCCGGCGATCACGCCGGTGGCACCCGAGGTCGTGGTGTCCTCTTCGAACAGCCTGCGCAGCGCGTCGAACACGACCGCGCTCGCGATGTTGCCGTGTTCGGTCAAGGTCGCCCTGCTGTGGCGGAACGCGTGGTAATCGACGTTGAGGAACTTGCTCAGGTCGTCCAGAATCCGCGGGCCACCGGCGTGGATGACGTAGAAGTCGAGGTTGCCCACGTCCCAGCCGTGGTCCATGGCCAGCTCCCGCAGCACCGGGGCGAGTGGCTCCATCGTCCCTGGCACCCGGCGATCCAGCTGGAAGTGGAAGCCGGTGGCCCGCACCGCGTAGGAAATCCATTCCTCGGTGTTCGGGATGAGGTAGGAGGCATTGCGCTCCAGCGCCATGCCGGTGCCGCCGCTGCCCCGTACCACCGCGGCCGCGACCGCGTCGCCGAACAGCCCGTCGGACAACAGCGAACCGACCCCGTCATCCTCGGGCTGGTAACACAGCGAGCACAGCTCGCAGGAGACGATGAGAACATTGCTCTCGGGGTAGGCCAGGCAGAAATCGTGCGCGCGATTGACCGCCGCGCCACCCGCCGCGCACCCCAACTGCGCGATGGGCACCTGGCGGGTGTTGGACCGAAACCCCATCTTGTTGATCAGCCACGCGGTCAGCGACGGCATCAGGAATCCGGTGCACGACACATATATGATCATGTCGACATCGCGCGCCGTGATGTTCGCGTTCGCCAACGCCTCGTCGATGACCTGCGGGCATCGTTTTTTGGATTCGACCTCGTAGATGCGGTTCCGCTCCTCGAAGCCCGGGTGGCCGAGGGTTTTCTCGATCGGTTGAACGAGATGCCGCGTCCGCACTCCGGTATTCTGAATCAGGCGAAGCACCAAAGGAAGCTGTGGTTTTCCGGCGTGTACTCTCTCGGCAAATTCCAGCGTCTCTTCCATTGTGATGACATGTTCCGGCACATGCACCGACGGCTTGCATAACGTTGGCATTTCTGGAGTTTACCTTCTGTAGAGTTTACCTTCTGTACGTCAAATCTTCCCGGTAGTTCTCCGATACCGCCCAGTTGGTTCAGGGCGAGTTCGGCCGTGAACGCCACCGCTCGGCGCACCCTTCATAGGGTGGGCCCGAGGTATGTTTCGAATACCGTTACTCATCCCACTTGCCATCGGCTTGGCGTCGACTTGGCGTCGGATGGACGCGTTGGTCATCGAAAAGAAGTCGTGACCGTGGCTGTTGTGGCTGAAATCGGCTCACCGGTTCCACCAGCCGCAGAGGCACGCTTCACGGTCGACGATTTCGTCAGTTTTGTCGGTGAAGTCGCCCAGGGGAGCCCGGAGCAACCCCGGTGATCCGTCCACGGCGAGGGTTCGCCAAGCGTGCGCCAACCCGCCGAACAGTCCAAGCCAAGTCGGGTGGTCGATGCTGCTTGGTGCACGCGCCCGAATCTCCATCGAATACCGCAAGAGGAGCTGGTCTGGATGAAGGGCTTCAGGATCGACAATTCGATGCGGAAGCGTGGTCTTTACCTTGGCGTCCTGCCGGAATTGGCCGCGGCCATGGACAGCTCGACGCTACTCACACTTGATCACGATCTGGACATTCTCCCCGAAGAGGGACGGCGCCTGTCGGTGGCCGAACTCGCCTACCACGTGGACGACCTGGCGGGTCGACTGTGGGCGGCCGGGGTTCGGCCCGGAGAACGCATCGCGATCCACAAGACTGCCAACTTCGATGTCTGGGTGCTCGCCACCGCGGCCTCGCGCATCGGAGCGATTCCGGTGATGTTGTCCCCCGCCCTGGACGGCGCGACCGTCGGCGCCTTGCTCGGCAAGCTGGAGCAGCCGCACCTGCTCACCGACGAGCACAAGCTCGACGCACTGGCCGACGTGCCGGTGGCGGACCTCACCAAGCGGGCGATCATCGTGTCCGGCAGCAGGCCAGGCACGGTATCGCTCACCGAGTTGGCAGGCAGCCCTCGGGTCGAAGCGGTGTTCGGCGGGCTGGACGAGCCCGCGCTCATCACCCACACCTCCGGCACCACCGGGCTGCCCAAGCTCGTCGTGCACACGCCGCGGACCATGCGCATTCGGCTCCGGCCGCAGTCGGTACTCCTGTCGCTGATCAGAAAACGAGAGACCGTCGCGATCCACATCTCCTTCGTGCATTCGCGGATGTTCGCCGCCATGGCGCTGGCGCTGCAAAGGGCGATGCCGGTGCTGCTGGTGAACAAGTCCGATCCGGAGGAAGTCGCCCGGTTGTTCCTCAAGCACCGACCGGGATTCATCGAGGCACTGCCCAACTCGCTCATGGAGTGGGAAGGCCTCACCGACGATCCGCGCAAGCCGTTCGCCTCGATCAAGTTCTTCAGCAGCACCTTCGACGCCATCCACCCCAAGACGATCAGTCGACTGCTCCGGTCATCCGAGCGTCGCGCCCCGCTGTTCTTCCAGATCTACGGGCAGAGTGAGATCGGGCCCGCGGTCGGCAGGCCGTACTTCCGCAAGTCCGCCCACCGGGTGGACGGGCGCTGCGTCGGCTTCCCGATGCCGGGCTCCGCGAGGATTCGCGTGGTGAGCCGGGACGGCGAGCGGCCCTCCGAGACCAATCCCGGCTTCATCGATGTCCGGTGGAAGGGCCGCGCGAAAACCTACTTCGGCGAGCAGGAGCGGTTCGACGCGAACCTGCACGACAACTGGTGGCGGACCGGGGACGTCGGCTACCGCACCAAACTGGGCTGTGTGCACATGCTCGACCGCGAGGTGGACATGATCCCCGGGGTACGCAGCAGCCTGGAGATCGAGGATCTCGTGCTGAGCAGGCTCGAAGAGCTGAGCGAACTCGTCGTGGTGTCGGGTCCGAACGCCGAGGCGGTCCCGGTGATCTGCACCAACGAGGATCAGCCGCTGGACCCTGAGCGCTGGCGCGCGGCCGTCGTCGACTTCCCTCAGCTTGCCGACCCGGTTCAGATCCCACAGGCCGAGCTACCTCGGACCGCCACCATGAAGGTGAAGCGGGTCGAGCTGTCCCGCAGGCTCCACGACCAGTTGGAGGAACTGGCGTAAACCACGCTCTCGGGTGCGCGCCACGAACCGCGCAATCGGCGCCCTACCCGAGTGCGTGGCCGATCTCGTCGAGGCGTTCGGCCTGAGCGAGCCACTGTCAGCCATCACTTGCGCGTGCTGCTCGGCCGGGAACGACGCGGCAACTGGGTCTGGTACTCGGCGAACCAAGCCCGCCTCACCGAGATCCGCGAGCTGCTCGGTTAGCCCATCCTTCAGACCTAGGCTGCGCACATGCGGCTCGCAATCGTCCACGGCGACATCACCGACATGGCCGTCGACGTCGTCGTCAACGCGGCGCACCCGTCGCTGCTGGGCGGCGGCGGGGTCGACGGCGCCATCCACTATCGGGGCGGGCCCGCGATTCTCGCCGCGTGTCGTGAGCTGCGTGCGACTCGCTTCCCGGACGGACTGCCCGCAGGTCAAGCGGTGTCGACCACCGCGGGCGCCCTGTCCGCGAGCTGGGTGATCCACACCGTCGGGCCGGTCTACAGCAAGTCCGAGAACCGCGCGCCGCTGCTCGCCTCCTGCTACCGCGAGTCCCTGCGGGTCGCCGACGAACTCGGCGCCAGGTCAGTGGCGTTTCCGGCGATCTCCACAGGCGCCTACGGTTGGCCCATCGAAGATGCCGCCGGCATCGCGGTCAATGCGGTCGCTTCCACGCGGACCAACGTTGAAGAGGTCACGTTCGTTCTCTTCAACGACAAGGCCCACATCGCGTTCGAAGCCGCGAAGAGCCCCACGGACGAAGAGATCACCGCGACGCTCGCAGCGAGCCCGGACGAGCTCTGGCAGGCACTGTTCGCCGCCGCCGATGCACTGACCCCCGCCGACCTGGAAGTGAGGTGGGGCGGTGGCGAGCGCAACCCGTCCGGCGCGATTCAATGGCCGTTCCCGATCTACTCGCAGGCAGTGAACCTGTTGACCCGCTGCCTAGTGGACGTCGGCGCGGTCGTCGTCTACGACTATGTGCACTGGCCCGCCATCGATCACACGTGCCTGGACACCCCTGCCACCGCCGCCCGGCTGGCCACCAAGCTCGTGCGCAGTCAACGCTTCAACGAGAGCACCATCAAATTCGCCCTGGAAAACGGCTCACTGCTGGCCGTCGTCGACCGCCTGCGCCGCTGGTATGAGCAGGAGCGGCCGGTGCGGTGACCATCAGTGGCCACCGCACAAAGTCACTCGGGCCGAAACCGGTCCGTCGCCGCGATCAACGCGGCGCTGATCTCCGGCTCGTCACTGGTATGACCGCCCCTGGCGATCGGCACCAGCGTCGCCTCCGGCCACGCCTGGCTCAGATCCCACGCGCTGATCATGGGCGCGCTGATGTCGCGGGTGCCGTGCACCAGGACACCGGGAATGCCCGCCAGGGCGCCGACATTCGCCAATACCGCGCCTTCCTCGATGAATGCCCGGTTGAGGAAGTAGTGCACGACCAGCCGGGCGTAGGCGTAGCGGAACCTCGGCGAATTCCACCGCGCCGAGGGCGGCCCATCCGAGTCGAGTGACACGAGGGCCTGTTCCCATGCGCACCACGTGTCCGCGGCACGTGCGCGAACGCCCGGGTCGGGGTCGTCCAGCAGCCGCTTGTAGGCGATGAGCAGGTCACCGTCGCGCTCGGCTTCCGGAACGCCGTCCCGGAAGCGATACCACTGCTCGGAGAGCAACGCGCGCAAGTCGTAGACCAGCCAGTCGAACTCCTGCTTACGCCCCATCGTGATGCCCACCAACACGATCTCGCTGACCCGCCGTGGGTACCGCTCGGCATAAACCAGGCTCAACGTCGAACCCCAGGAGCCGCCGAAGAGCTGCCACCGCCGCACACCGAGATGTTCGCGCAGCAACTCCATGTCGGCGATCAGGTGGTCCGTCGTGTTCACCGACAGATCGGTCTCGATCTCGGCGGCGCTGGGCGTGCTCTTCCCACACCCCCGCTGGTCGAACAGGATGATCCGATACGCGCTCGGATCGTTGAACCGCCGAAGCCACGGCGATGACCCGGAACCGGGGCCACCGTGCACCATCACGGCGGGCTTGCCGTCGGGATTGCCGCACACCTCCCAGTAGATCCGGTTGCCGTCGCCGACATCGAGCATCCCCTGGTCGTACGGTTCGATCTCCGGATACATGACACCCCCAGATGTAACAGCGCTAATACATTAGTGCTGTTACGTTAACACCATGCCCGCTCCCCACACCGGTCTCGGCACCCGATTGCGTCATCTCCTCGAACTGCTCGACGGCGACGTCGCCAAGACCTACGTCGAACGCGGTCTGGACACTTTTCGTCCCCGATTCGTCCCGGTGGTCCGCGCGCTGCTCACCGAGGGTCCGCTCCCGATCCGGGACTTGGCCACCGCCATCGGCGTCACCCATTCCGCCGCGAGCCAGACCGTGAACCAGATGCGGATCGATGAACTGGTCACCCTCGAACCGGGGGTCGACGCCCGGCTACGGATCGTCGCGCTGACCGCGAAAGCCACGGACCTGACACCCATCCTCGACGCGGAATGGGACGCCACGATCGCCGCCGCGGCCGCGCTCGACTCCGAACTCCCGCACCCCCTTGGCGACATCGTCGAAGCCGCCATCACAGCCCTCGAACGACGACCGTTCCGCCAACGCATCGCCGACGCGGGCGGTCCACCGATCTCCGCCTGACCCTGTACCCGGCAAACCATCCGCCACCGAAAACCCGAGCCGACCGAACACCCCATCACGGCTTGACGCCGCCGGTCTCCTCTCGGCTGCTTTGCAACCAGCACTCCGGCACGCGGTCGCCCCCAGCTCACCCCGCCAACTCAAGGCGCCACTTCTCATTATCTAGATAGTGCAAAGTTGATTTAAAGTCCGAGAACGTAGTGAAGCAGCTCAGAGGTCATCGGATGAGGTGTCGCCGGTGAATGGCCCGCAAGAACAAGGGCCAGGCCTCTAGCGCACGCGGTCAGTCAAGCCGGCCAACGGACGTTGAGCCGGGGAAGCAGGCAGTCAGCGGAACGGAGAAAACGACGAGAAGAGCGAATCAACCCGCTTCGGCCGCTCTCGCCATTCCCCTCGCCATCAGCCCGAACACCAGGTCGTGCGCGGGGCGCTGCAGCCGCCAATAAGCCCGCCCCAGCAGTCCGTCCGGCACGAAGGTCACCGTTTGCTCGTACTGGCTCTGCCGTGCCCCGCCGACAGCCCGCATGGAAAGCCACGCCGTGCCGGGCAGTTTCATGTCCGCTCGGAGCACCAACAGCGACTCGGCGTCCGAACGCTCCACGACTGTCCATGTGTCGACCGCGTCGCCGACAGCCAACGTCGTGGGCCGACCATGGTGAAGGCCGATGCCGCCCAGCAGGTGATCCACCGCGCCGCGCAACTCCCACGCCCCGGGCAGCGTGTGCCACCCGTTCGTGCCGCCGATAGCCGTGATGGCACTCCACAACCGGGTGGTCGACGCGGCCACCTTCGTCACCTTGTGGTCGCGCAGGGCGGCCGCATCAATCGATGGTCCGTCCGGGATCTCGTGACCGATGGCCAACCGGAGGGCCCGGTCGACACTCAGCGCACCCCCTGGCGGCGGGGGCAAGACCGACAACGGCACGAGGTCGTGTCGCAGCGACTCCACCAACGCGCGGACCAGCGGCGACGGATAAGGCGTCAGCGCGGCCGCGAGCGCGACCGCCGATCGGGGAACGCCCAACACCGGAACCGGAACCCGCCACGGCAGACCCGCGATTCGGGCGTAACGCTGGATCAGGTCGATATAGCTGATGGTGTCCGGCCCCGCGATGTCGACCGCCCGGTTCACCGCGGGTCCCGAGATCGCGTCCACCAGGTGATACACCACATCACGAAGCGCGATCGGACGGCTGCGATTGTCCATCCAGGACGGTCGCAGCACCACGGGCGCACCCCGCGCCGCCCGCGCCAGCAGTTCGAAGCTCGCCGACCCGCCCCCGATGATCATCGAGGCGCGCAGCACGAGCGCGGGGACCGGACCGGCCAGGAAGATTTCGGCTACCGCCGTACGCGAGGCGAGATGGTCGGATGCCGGGCCGTCGAGTGGCTCGGGGCCGCCGAGGTAGACGAGCCTGCCAACACCCGCGGCGGCCGCGGCCGCCGCGACGACGGTGGCGATGCGGTGGTCGACGCGGACGAAATCCGTGCTGTTCATCGAATGCACGAGGTGGTAGACGATGTCCACATCGGACATCGCGGCCGCGAGAGTGGTCCCGTCGAGAACGTCCCCGCGAATCACTGTGGCGCCGGGGATCGGGCCGAGAGAACGGGACATGGCCCGTACGTCGTGGCCCCCGGCCAGCAGATCGGCGACCAGGTGCGAGCCGATATGGCCGCCCGCACCAAGGACGAGACACCGCGCCACAGGTAATCCTCTCGATTGGGGATCGCCTCACTATCGCAGCGTCGAGCGCCACCCGCCTTCCGACGTCCCGTGACGGGACCACGACGAACAGGACGTCATTTGCCTCAAGGCAATTATGCCCTATGCTGAGACGGAACCCCTTCCAGCAGAACCGAGGCCCCGATGACGACGAGTGAACGGACCCGGCTTCCCGTACCGCGAAGACCAGCCGAACACCACGACGCCCGCGTGCTCGTACGCGATGTCGGACGTTGGGCCACGGTCGCCCAGGTGTACGGCGAGATCGACATGCGCACCACGACGACGTTGCACCAGCGTCTGGACGCCGCGCTGGACAGCCCCGACCTGCTTCTGCTCGTTCTCGATCTGTCCGAAGTGGATTTTCTCGGCGCCTCAGGACTGGCCATGCTGGTCGACTTGGTCGAGCACGCAGCGCGGCGCGCGGTCGGGTTGCGGCTCGTCGCCGCGCACCGGGTCGTGTTGCGGCCCCTGACCCTCACCGGGCTGCTGGAGCGCTTCGCGGTGTTCCCGACCGAAACCGCCGCGATCGCGCCCTACTCCGAGGCGTTGCGCTGATCGGCCAAGTCCCGGTACGGCGTACGGACACCATCTCGCACCAGCACCACGAGCTGATCGCGCTGTCGCACGAAGTTCACCACCGCGAGCAGCAGGTACACCCCGGACAACACCAACAGTTCGATGCCCTGCACGGATTCCGGCAGCACAGTGGCCAACACGAACTGGGCCATGAACAGCCCGAGCAGGCTCAGCGCACCCCGCACCGTGATCGACAACGACAAGAGCAGCGATACCGCGAACAGTGACTGGGCGGCGGTCAGCAGCAACTCTTCACGTTGCAGCGCGTCGATGGGCAATCCCGACGCGGACTTCGACGCGATCGCGAAGACGATCGGGAGCGTGCCGACCAGCAGCGTCCACTGGTTCACCTTCGACGAGATCAGGGTGGCCAGCGCGTCGGTGGTCTTGAGCCGCCACGCGTACAGCCCGGCGACGAGGAGTTCCGGTGCCTCCGAAGCCAGCGGGGCGACCCACTGCACCAGGAGGAACTGGCTCACTCCCAGGGAGGTGCCGGTCGAGACCAGCGCGTGCGCGAAATTCTCCGCGACGAGCAGGATCACGATGGCGGCGAAGGCGAAGAGCCCACCGCACGTCAGTCTGCGGCGCGTTTTCGGCATCTCGCCGATCCAGGCCGACGCGCCCGCCAGGTCCGGGTCGCCCGCGGGAGCCCTGGCGACCCGAATCGTGTAGAGCACGAAGATCCCGACCAGAATCGCGGTGTCCACGAAGGTGATGCTCTGCCGCAGCGGAAGTGTCAGCGAGTAGAGCGTGGCGACCGCGAGGAAGGTCAGCGGGACGGCATCGGTGCGGTTCAACGCCACCGAGGTGTCCTTGGGTGCCCGAGCGGACCGGGTCGAGCCTTCCTGGATCCGATTGCGGTGCACCCGCCACGCGGCTAGGAGGACGACCATCGACCAGCCGACGCCGACCAGGATTCGGTTGGCGCCGGTCATGTTCGCCAACGCCAGCCCACAACTCGACTCGGTGCCCGGTGGCGCGTCCGGTGCGACGCAGGACGGTCCGTAGGCGGCGAAGTCCTCGCCACCCTGGATGGTGAACACGAAGTCGACCGCGTACTCGGGTAGCACCGCGATCAGCGCGAGCAGACCGATGGCCAAGCCCGCGGAGATGTCCACCTGGACCGCTTCGGCCACCCAGGACAGCACGAACGCCGCCCCGATGATCGCCGTGCCGTAGATGGCCGCGGCGATCGGCGGGGCGGGTTCGGCACCGGTGACACCGAGATAGATGCCGGGAAGTGTCGCTGCCGCCGCCAGAACGAGCGGCAGCGCGGCCCGTGCGCTCAGCGGATCTCGGGGGTGACCGCCCCGCGCGGCTGCTGGAGGTCGGGGTCGGTGGGCGGCTGCGGAGACGCCGAGTCACGACCAGCCGCCCGGGACTGCCGCTCCCTGGCGATCACCCGTGAGGGGGTGACCGGGGCCGCGGCGGGTGCCTGCGGGGCGGTGTGCTCGTAGTGGTGCTTGGTGAGGTTTTCGGCGTCGAGGCGGTCTCGCATCCGGGTGAGCACCTTGATCGCGACGCCGTGCGCGATGGCCAGGATGATCAGCACGATGCCGAGTCGGATCATGAGCGCCTGCAACGGGCTGTCGCCACCGAAGTCGAGGGCCGAGATCAGCGCGATGACACCCAGGACGGCGAGGTGGAACAACACGGCGACCAGGCGGGCCATCGAGCGCGCCGAGGCCTCGTCGGCGTAGGAGTCACCAAGGTACTTCACCGCGCTTCGATAGATGATCATCCCGTCGGCGAGCACCAAGGCCACACCGAGTACCAAGAACAAGACGTATGTGGTGTCGTCCACGAGAGGCCCCTTCCAAACACGGTAGGTCACCCGATGCGTACCACCCGCGATCAGGGGTGAAACGTGCGCTCAGCCGAGCCACCGGGGCCCCTTCACCCTTCGCAACGCTCTCCAGCGTGTGACGAAATCACGTTCAGCCTGCTCAGCGCGGGTTTCCTGCCGGGCGTGGAGCACGCCGTAGGTGAACCCGTTGTCGCCCGCGAGGTGGGCACGGACCCCGAGTTGTCGCAACGTCGTCTTGGCCACGACAGCGTCCTGGTGCTCACCGAGGGCGGTCTGAGCCCTTTTGACCGCCTTGCGCCACGCGTCGAGTTTGCCGCCGAACACCGGCAGCACGGCTTCCGCGGTGTAGCGGGCCTTCTTCGCGTCCTTTCGGGCCTGGTGCAACGCCACGTCCCGCTGGACGTCCGCGTCGGCGTCGCGCACCGCCGCCACCGAGCGCGCGAGCGTGCGCGCGGCCTTGCGCACCGGCTTACGCAACTCGTCCTTGGCGGGCAGTCCCGCCCGCACTGTCCACGACGGGTCGGCGAGGAACTCGGCCAACGCGGTGAGCAACGCGAGATGACGATCGCTGTCCAGTGCCGACAACGCGGCCGCCCGAGCCGTGGCGGCCTCCCGGCCGAACTCCGCGGTCATCCGGGCGGACACCGCGCCGAGCACATCGTCGGAGGGAATTCGATCGAGCTCGGCGTGCAGCGACGCGTCGAGCACCTCGGTGTCCCGCGCGGGTGCGAGTTCCCGGCCCAGCCAACGCAGTTCCGTGCGCAACGCGGCGATCTGACCGGCGTCGAACAGCCGCCGGAACGCGCGCAGCGAACTGCGCAGCCGCCTACTGGCCACCCGCATCTGGTGCACGGCGTCCGGGGAGTCCAGCCGCACGCCGGTATCGTGCGCGCGCAACCGGTCGACCTGCTCGGCCAGGTAGTCCAACGCCACCTCACCCGCCGTGGGCTTGGACCGCAGTGGCCCCCGCTTCCTCCGATCGGCCCGCTCCCCCAACGCCTGCGCGAGTTTCGACGCGCTCGGCGAACGTTCGACGTCGAGGACGGCCTCGATCGCGTCGAGGACCGCCGAGTCCGACGCCTCGACCTCGATCTCGCGCCACCGCTTGACCTCGCCGTCCGGCAGGTGCGCGGTGACCTGATCGTCGGCGAGCAGCGCGATGGTGGCACCGTCACCGTCCTCCAGCTCCCACTCGGCACGCTCGGTCACGATCCGCACGACCGGCGCGAGTTCGGCGGCGAGGGTGTAGGCGCGCACGAGCGAGACGAGATCGGCGGGCACCTTGGCGCGGGCCCGGCCCAGGGGAAACCTGATCTCGTCCCGGCTGTCACCCGTCGCGGGCAGTTTGACGTGCCACCCTGCGTCCGTGCCCCCGGTGCGCCTACGCAGCGTGATGCCCGCGTGCGCCAGTCGCAGATCGACCGTGTCGTAGTAGGTGGCGTCGAGATCCATGCGGTTCGGACCGACCGCGCGGGCGACCGGACCAGCGCCGGTGAGGTCGTGCGGCGGGGTGTCCGCTTCGGCGCGATACTTGCGTTCGGTCTCGCGAACTCGGGAAGCCATCGCTCCACTATGGCACCGAACCTGTCGGCGGACACGACAGAATGTGCCTGAGGGTGACACACCTCGACGGCACCGAACCTGACCGCGGTGACCACCGGCCCCCATCGATCGATCCCTGAGGAGACAACGTGACGGACAGCGGACTCACGGTCGGTGTCGAGGAAGAATTCTTTCTTGTCGACGCCGCCGGTCTCCTGGTGAACCAGGCGCCCGAGGCGTTACGCGGCGCCGACGACGTGGATCTCAAGCCCGAGCTGATGCGGTGCCAGGTCGAGTCGGCGACCGAGATCTGCCGTACGGCGGACGACGTGCGTACCGAACTCACGGATCTTCGCGGCCGCCTGTGCGCGGGCGCGCGTGGGCAAGGCGCCATGCTGGTGGCGTCGGGAACCGTGAGCCACACCCAGTCCGAGATGTCGGTGATCGGACCCGGCACCCGCTATCACGACATCGCCGAGCACGTCGGCGAGTTCGTCTTCAGTGGAATGACGTGCGGCTGTCACGTGCATGTCGGGGTGGACGACAAGACGACGGCGTTGTTCGTCGCCAATCACATCCGGCCGTGGCTGCCGGTCTTGCTGGCCCTGACGGCGAACTCACCGTTCTTCGACGGCCGGGACACCGGGTATGCCAGCGCCCGACACCTGTTGTGGGGCCGGTGGCCTTCGGCCGGTCCGCCACCTTATGTCTCTTCTGTCGACGAGTACGAGGAGATCGTGCACGGCATCTTGGGGGTCGACGCCGCGATGGACCGCAAGATGATCTATTGGGACGTGCGGCCCTCCGAGCACCAGCCGACCGTGGAGGTTCGGGTGGCCGACGTCGCGGGCACTGTCGACGAGGCCACCCTGCAAGCGGTGCTGGTGCGATGCCTTGTCGCGGACGCGCTGTCCTCGGGCAAGCCCGCGCCGAAGGTTCCCACCGAGATCATCCGTGCGGCGCAGTGGCGCGCGGCCAAGGACGGCATCGCCGCGGAGTTGCCCGACCCCATCACCGGGGAATCCCTTGGTGTGCACGAGATCGTCGACGGCTTGGTCCAACAGCACGCGAGCGAGCTGCGGGCTTGGGGGGAGCTGGAGTTCGTCGAGTCGACGTTGAGTTGGCTGCGGATCAACGGTGACGGTGCCCACCGCCAGCGGCAGGCGTTCGCGCGCGAGGGCGATCTCGACCACGTGGTCGACATGCTCGCGGCGCAGACGCGTTTGCCCGGGGCGCCGAAGGGGTAGGTCGGGCCCATGAGTATCGGGAACGACAACCCGCTGAGCCAGGCCGAGAGTCTGGACGAGGACAACCTGCGGGTCGATCCGCTGGAAGCGGGCATGGACCCGCCGGAGCGCTGGAGCGAGGCGGACCGACACGGGATGACCCTCGCCGAGCAGCGGGAGGGTGAACCCATCGGCGATCGACTGGCCGAGGAGGAGCCGGATGTGAACGCCGAGATCGCGCCACCCGGTCCGGAGACCCCGATCGACCAGCTCGACGACCGCATCGATGGGCAGAGTGACATCGACCGGGTGGCCGCGCCCGAAGTGGACGATCCCGTGCTGGCCGACGCGGCGGCGCGTGGGCAGTCCGCCGACGAGGCGGGCGGCTCGGTCGCGGAGTCCATTCGCGAGGAACAGGAGCCCGACCCGACCGTGTAGGTTTCCGGCCGCCTGCCCGGGGAATTCGGCGCACATGGTGAAATTCGGATACACCCTGATGACCGAGCAGGCCGGGCCGAACGAGCTCGTGCGCTTCGCCGCGGACGCCGAGGGCGCGGGTTTCGACTTCGAGGTGATCAGCGACCACTACTTCCCCTGGCTCGCCGCGCAAGGGCACGCGCCGAACGCGTGGAGTGTGCTCGGCGCGGTGACCCAGGCGACGGACTCCGTCGAGCTGATGACGTACGTGACGTGTCCGACGATCAGGTACCACCCGGCGATCGTCGCCCAACAGGCGGCGACGACACAGTCGTTGTCCGGGAACCGGTTCACCCTCGGGCTCGGCGCGGGCGAGAACCTGAACGAGCACATCGTGGCCCGCGGTTGGCCACCGGCGAATGTCCGCCACGAGATGCTGGCCGAGGCGATCGAGATCATCACCGCGCTCTTCGACGGCGGTTACGTGAACTACGCGGGCGACCATTTCCGTATCGACTCCGCGAAGCTGTGGGATCTGCCCGACGTGCGGGTGCCGTTGGCGGTCGCCGTGTCCGGGGAGCAGTCGGTCAGCCGATTCGCTCCCATGGCCGATCACCTGGTGGCAGTGGAGCCGAACGCCGAACTGTGTGGACAATGGGACCGGGCCGCGGGTCGCCGAACGCGCAAGATCGGGCAGATCCCGGTGTGCTGGGATCCCGACCGTGACGCGGCCATCGAGCGCGCGCACGAGCAGTTCCGTTGGTTCGCGGGCGGATGGAAGGTGAACGCGGAACTGCCCGGTCCCTCGGCGTTCGCCGGGGCCACCCAGTTCGTCCGCAAGGAAGATGTCGCACAGAGCATCCCGTGCGGCACCGACGTCGACGAGATGGTGAAGGCGGTGTCGGCGTTCTGGTCGGCCGGGTTCACCGACATCGCCCTCGTCCAGATCGGCGGCGAGCACCAGGACGGGTTTTTCGGCTTCGCCAAGGAGGAACTGCTCCCCGCACTGCGCGAGGCGAGTGCCGGAGTGTGACCGGCCCGGTGACGGGGTACCTCCGCGCCATGGGAGAAGAGGAAAACGAGACCGACGGACACAAGGTGACGGCCCCGCTCGGCGACTTCGTCGAGCGGCACACCCAGAAGCGGGTGCCGATGGAGGGCAAGGACGCCTTGGCCGAGGACGCCTCAAGCCCGGCGATCACGCCTGTGGCCCCGGAGCCCCCGGACTAGCGACCTGCGCCGGGAGGGCAAAATATGCCTCTTCACGATCACGAAGTACCACGAATCTGCCTGAACAATCGACAGCCCCGCGACCGTGCTCGCTGGTCGCGGGGCCGGTTGGAAGTGTCAGACCAAGATACGATCGGCATGAACGTTCGCGGACGGACCCAGACCAGTTATCGGGCCTGGAGATCCACGATATGGCGCGATACTTCCGATGTACGGCAGACGATCACAGCGTGGTGACCTGCACCCAGTCGATCAGGAGGGTCTGAGTGGGGAAGAACGCGGTCGGATCCGGGCCAGGATGACCACCGAAGCCCGCGTTCACGAACACCTCTCCCTGAAGGATGAAGTGCCAGGGGTCGTTCAGGACAGCGTCACAACGCCCCTGCGTGAAGCCGAACTCGCCGAGCCCGCAAATGTGGTCATTCCCGATCTGGACGTTGTCCCGGTAGTACCTGACCACATTGCCTATACGGGTGACGCTCCATTCGTGCCAGACGGCTTGGTTGAACTGCCCTTGGTTGAGGTCACGTTCGGTCTTCCACGGGTCCGGGTCCAAGGAGCTGCCGCTGCAGGAGATGTGGGTCGTGGAGTCACTCGTGGTGGGACGTTCCGGGTGCCACTCCAGAAGATCGAACTCGCCGAGATTCGTCTTACCTACGTTGGGGTCGCAGTAAGGCTGGTTGTTCCTCATCCACAGCGCGGACCGCGTCCCCGGTTTTCCGTTCTGCGGCACCAAAGCCGAGATACGTGCTTCGAAGTTCACCCCGGGTGGCGTGGTCCACATTCCGTCGACCCGTCCTGAGGAGTATCTCTTCGAGGTTCCGGCGGGACAGCCACTCCCACTTGAGTTGATGTTGCCCATGGAGGGAATTCCACCAGTCGGTACGCAGTGCCGTCGGGTATTGATCGCCAGCGTGCCCGTCTGTATTCCAACATTCTCGATCAGGTTGTACGCCTGCGATTTACCGGCAGGACCTATGACGCCGGTCTGCTTCTGCCACACTGCCGAGTTGAACGAATCGAAACCATCGCTGAACACCACCGCACCGGGCGCGATCGACGCTGAACCGGCAGCAGCGGAAGCGATTCCCGCAGGCGACAGGACCGACGCGACCGAGACAAGACCCGCGATTAAAGCCAATGAACGTCTCTTCATACGCCTTCTTCGTCATGGATTGTCGATTAAATCATCCCCTTACGCATACTCACCCTACACATGAACGGCGCTCCGACCGCCATGGTCTGCCGAACACATCAGCCGAATGGCCGAACAGAATCAGCATCCATAGGCGTTATCCGAACTTGCCAAAGCTCTACCTATGGGATCGTTTTTCGTACATGACTCCGACGCGCGGGACACTGGGGGCGTCGGGCCACGGGGGCTGGGCCGTCAGGTGTCGAGGTGCTTGCCGGTCATCTTGCGAAATCCCTTGGCGCCCGCCCGGTCTACCCCGGCCTTGACCACGCCGAAGATCGCACCTTGCAGCAGTGCCGCCAGCAGAACCTCTCTGGTCGAGTGATCCGGTGATGTCGCCTCCGGCGCCTCGGCGTCACCGGACACCGCACGCCACAGTCGTTTGAACAGCGCGGCCGACACCAGACCGCCCAGAACGCTGATCACCATGCTCAGAGGACGAAAGAGCAGCTTCACGATCGGTTACCTCCCGCGCTGACGAACCACGAATGCGATCAACGCCACGAGTGCGGCGACGATCAACGCTGCCGGAACGGGCCTGTGACGGATGATGTCACCCGCGCGCCCCGCGTGGACCAACTGCTCGGTGCGGTCCTTGGCCTGATAGGCCGTCGCACCCGCCCGGTCTTTCGCTCGCTCCGCCCTGTCTCCCAGTTGGTCGGTCTTCGCGCCGACCTGTTCCCTGACGTGCCCGGCCTTGTCCGCCACCCGGTCCTTGACCTCGTGGACCCGCTCCTTCAGTTCGTCGGCTTTGTCGCCGACCCGTTCGGTGATCTCGTCAACCTTCTCCCCCACTCTGCGTTTCACCTCGGTCTTGGCGACCAAGGCGTCCACGGTGTCGGCGAGTTCACCACGCGCCTGCGCGATGTCCGCCCGCAGGGCCTTTTCCTCGTCGGGTCCACTCATCGGTGTGCACTCTCCTTCAGCACGTCGACGTCACGGCGGGTGCTATCGATCGCCCGCGTGGGAAGGGGCGGTATCGCCCGCTTGATCTTGTTCACGCTCAACAGACCCAGCGCCCCCGCGACCACAAGCAAAGCGCCGCCCACGATCAGTGCGGCCGCCCATACCGGCAACACCAAAGCCAGTGCGGCAACAGCGGCCACCACCAAGGCACCGACACCGAACCAGGCGAGCACACCCGCGACACCACCGAGCGCGGCACCCGAGCCTGCCTTCTTGCCCTTCTGCTCCAACTCGGTCCTCGCCAGGGCGAATTCGTCGCGCACGAGCCGGGAGACCTGCTCGCCCAGCCTGCCGACCAATTCCCCGGTGGACAGTTCGCGCACCTCCGCGGTGCCATGCCGCTCGTTCATACCTGCCGGGTACCCCCATTCGCCGCCTTCTATCCATCGTGGTCGGCAGGTGTGAAACCGCGCGGTCCGGGTAGTCAACCTTCGCCCCCACCACAGGAATGGAGTCGCGAATGACCACGATCGAGAAGTCGATCGACGTCCAGGCACCGGTGAGCCGGGTCTACAACCAGTGGACCCAGTTCGAGTCGTTTCCCGCCTTCATGGACGGCGTGGAACGGATCAGCCAGCTGACCGCGACGCGGACCCACTGGGAGACGAGCATCGGCGGGGTGCGCCGCGAGTTCGACGCCGAGATCACCGAGCAGCACCCGGACGAGCGGATCGCCTGGCGCTCGGTGGACGGGCCCGAGCACGGCGGTGTCGTGACGTTCCACCAGCTCGACGACACCCTGACCCGGATCAACTTGCAGATGGAGTACCACCCGGACTCGTTCGCCGAGAAGGCGGTCGCCGCGCTCGGCGTCATCGGCCAGCGGGTCAACGGCGACCTCACCCGGTTCAAGGAATTCATCGAGGACCGCGGCCACGAGACCGGTGCCTGGCGCGGCGACGTGCCGAGGGCACCCCAGGCGGGCGAGACACCGCTCCCCGACTCGGCGCGCAGTGTGCCGCCCCAGGCACCCGGCCCGCGGCCGACTCGGCCGGACACGCTGGGCTGAGAAAACGGTCCCTGGACCCATACATC
>JALZNB010000606.1 GCA_030857905.1 Actinomycetota bacterium | reverse complement strand
CCCCCACTGCCTGCCCTGCTCGGCCACCAACAGCAGCGGAACGACCGCGATCGACAGCGTCGCGGCGCCCCAGTAATCGATGCGGTGGTCCTGGCGCTGGTGCGGCACGTTGAGCACCTTCATGACCACGAACAGCGCCACCGCCCCGATCGGCACATTCACCAGGAACACCCAGCGCCAGCCGTCGATCCCGAGAATCGAGCTCTGACCGGCGAAGAACCCGCCGACGACCGGGCCGAGCACGCTGGAAGTGCCGAACACCGCGAGGAAGTAGCCCTGGTACTTGGCCCGCTCCCGAGGCGGCACGATGTCGGAGATGATCGTCAGCGCCAACGACATCAGGCCACCCGCGCCGAGGCCCTGCAACGCGCGATACGCGGCCAGTTGGTACATCGTCGTGGCCAGGGTGCAGGCGAGCGAGCCGATGACGAAGATCGTGATCGCGGTGACGAAGAACGGCTTGCGGCCGTAGATGTCCGACAGCTTGCCGTAGAGCGGGGTCGAGATCGTCGCCGTGATCAGGTACGCCGTGGTGGCCCACGCCTGCAAACTCAACCCGTTCAGGTCGTCGGCGATGGTCCTGATCGACGTGCCGACGATCGTCTGGTCGAGCGCGGCCAGGAACATCCCCAGCATCAGTCCGGAGAGGATCACCAGGATCTGACGATGCGACAGTTGGGTCGAGTCCCCTGCCGTGGTCATGCGCTCTCCCAGTCGTAGGTCTCGATTTCGGTGTTGAGCTTGTGGAGCAGTCGGACGAGGTGCCGTGGTTCGTCATCCGGCCACCCGGCCAGCATTCTGGCGAGCTGGTTGCCACGGTATTCGCGATTCGCGGTGAACACCCGGCTGCCCTCGGTGGTGGGCACGAGCACCGAGCCGCGTCCGTCGTTCGGATCGACCTTGCGTTCCACCAGTTTGTGCCGCACCAGTGAGCTGACCTGTCTGCTGACCGTCGACGGGTCGGCGTGGACCGCGTCGGCGAGAGTGGTCATCCGCATGGGGCCGTCCTGCACGAGACGAGCCAGCAGCGCGTACGCCGACCGTTCGATCGCGTCGTCGCCCGCTGTCGTGACGTGGAGCCGGGCATGGTGGGCGAACCGGAACAGCCGGGTCAGTTCGTCACTGAGCTGCTCGGCGGCGGCCCGTGCGTCGGAAATCGTCACTCGATGCCTTGGTTGGGTAACACAACTGGTTGGTTTGCCCAAGCATCTACTTTTTCGGTCGTGATCGCAACCTCAGGCGGCGAGTGGTTCCGCCAGTGCCCCGCGAACGAACTCGCCCACGTATCCGATCGCCGCTCTCCCCTCGGGCACGATCGGGAAGAAGGCCGGGAAAGCGTGCACCTGACCAGGCCAGATCTGAAGTTCGCAGTGTGCCCCCGCCGCCCGCATCGCGGTCTCCAAGCGCTCGGCGTCACCGCCCATGCACTCGGTCCCACCGACCTGGATCAGCGTCGGCGGCCACCGGCGTTTGCTGCCCTTCAGCACGCCCAGCCTCGGATGAGCGATGCCGTGGTCACCCGCGTACAGCGCGGCGACCTCGCGGGCGCGGGCGGGCGGAATGTACGGGTCGCGGTAGGTGGCGTCACGCTCGTCGAGCTGCGTACACGTCAGGTCCAAGAAAGGCGAGAACAACACCGCCGCGCCAGGCATGGCTTTCCGAGTGCGGGTCAACTCCGCCAATAGTCCGGCCACCAGGTGCCCGCCTGCCGAGTCGCCTGCGAGGACAATGCGATGGGCGGGAAAGCCCTGGTCCAGGAGCCAGTGGTAGGCCGCCAGGGCGTCATCGGCCGCAGCGGGGAACACATGCTCGGGGGCTCGCCGGTAGTCAAGCAAGAGCACAGGGAGCCCAGTCGCGGCCGACAGAGCGCCCGCCAGATGGCGATGCGTGCGCAGCGACCCGAAAACGAAACCGCCGCCATGCAGGTAGAGCAGGACGCCCGCGCTCTCGTCGGCCGCCCGCGCGCTGATCCACAGGCCGCTGACATCGCCGTAGCCGTGGGCCTCGGACACCGCGCGAACCTTGCTGCCGCGGGGCAGCGGGGTGAACCCCAGCGCGTCGAACGCCTCCCGCATGACTCGCAGGTTCGTCCCCCGCATCGGTAACCGATCGGCGAACGGGCGCACGCTGGAGAGCATGAATCGGGCCAGCGCCCTCGCCTGCACGCTGGGTCCGGCCATCACTTCGGGCATGGCGCCCCTCTCGACCAGCGAGCATCCCCAGTGACGCCCACCACACAACTTTAGATCACAGCACCCTCAACTTCCGTATCTCGAAGTGCCATAAGTCGGCTGTATTGCGGACCGACCACCCGGACTAACGTGCTTTGTGTGACCACAGAAGCCCTCCTGACCAGGCTGCGAACCGCCCTCGGCGCCGACGCCGTACTCGTCGATCCAGACGTCACAGCCGCCTATGAACGCGACATGATGCCGCTCGCGCCGTACGGGACACCGCTGGCGGTGGTGTTACCCAGGAACACGGCGCAGGTCCAGGAAGCCGTCCGCGCGTGCGCCGCGCACGGGGTGCCGATCGTCCCGCGCGGGGCGGGCAGCGGGCTCTCCGGCGCCGCCAACGCCATCGACGGTTGCGTAGTGCTGGTCACGACCAAGATGAATCAGATCCTGGAGATCGATCCGGACAATCGGCTCGCCGTGGTCGAACCAGGGGTGATCAACCTGGATCTGCGTGGCGCGGTGGAGAAGCACGGCCTGTTCTATCCGCCCGACCCGTCCAGCTACGACTGGTGCACGATCGGCGGCAACCTGTCGACCAACGCGGGTGGTCTGTGCTGCGTCAAGTACGGCGTCACCACCGACTCGGTACTCGGCCTGCACGTCGTCCTGGCGGACGGCGAACTGCTCAAGACCGGCCGCCGCACGGTCAAAGGGGTCGCCGGATACGACCTGACCAAGCTGTTCATCGGCAGCGAGGGCACGCTCGGTGTCATCACCCAGGCCACCGTGGCGCTGCGACCACTCCCCCAGGCCCCCGGCACGTTCGTCGCCTCGTTCGGCACCACCGAGGCGGCGGGTGCGGCGGTCAGCCGGATCGTGCGCGAGGGGATCGTGCCGTCACTGATGGAGATCATGGACGCCACCTCCATCGAGGCGGTGGAGACCTACCTCAAGACCGAGGTCGGGGCGGGCAAGGGCGCGGCCGCGCTGCTGATCTGCCAGTCGGACGCGGGCGGCGAAGCGGCGCGGCGCGAACTGTCGGCCATCGAACAGGTCTGTGCCGAGGCGGGCGCCGAACTCGTGCACACCACCTTCGATCTCGCCGAAGGCCAGATGCTGCTCACCGCCCGTCGAGCCGTACTGACCGCCCTGGAAATCTACGGCGCCTGGCTCACCGACGACGTGTGCGTGCCCCGCACCCGCATCACCGACCTGATCGCCGGCTGCGAACGCGTCAGCCGCGAAGTGGGCCTACGCATCGCCGTCGTTGGCCACGCGGGCGACGGCAACATGCACCCCACCATCGTCTACGACCCAACATCCCCGGACGAGTTCGCACGCGCCCACCGCGCGTTCGACGACATCCTGGCCCTCGGCCTGTCCCTGGGCGGAACAGTGACCGGCGAACACGGCGTCGGCAAAATCAAGCGCGAATGGCTGGCGAAGGAAATCGGCCCGATCGGCTTACGGGTCCATCGCGACATCAAAACCGCCCTGGACCCGACAAACCTGTTCAACCCTGGCTCAATGTTCAACCTCACCGACTAAGACCTGGCTCACAGCGAACCACCACCAACAACACCGCAAGAACCGCAACCACCGAGGCGCCCGCCCTCCCAAGTTCCGCTCGGCCGACTACCGCGCCCGCCATACTGTCGAGTGCCGAATCGACGACCGCGAGACTTGGGACGTGGGTGCCGTTCAGGATGGTCTGGGACTGGAGCGGGTCGCCGCACTGCCCGGCGGTTACGGCTACGGGCAGCACCTTCTGGCTGGTCACAACCCCAGGGAATTGTGGTGGTCAGCCCGCTACGAGAGCGTCCTAGGGCGTGATTTGTTTGATTCTGCAATTCTGCGGTTCTGCCGAAAGGCCACCGGGAGGCTCCGTGCCGCAACCTGGAATGGCGCGGGCATTGGCGGCAGAATCCTGGGTTCCTGACGTCGAGGCGTGACCGATGAGGGTCAAAGGGGGTTGAGGCGGGCCTTGAGTAGGCAGAACTCATTGCCTTCGGGGTCGGTCAGGACATGCCACTGTTCCTGTCCTGTCTGGCCGATGTCGGCTGGGCGCGCACCGAGTTTCAGGAGGCGTTCGAGTTCGGCGTCCTGATCGCGGTCGGTGGCGTTGACGTCGATGTGCAGCCGAGATTTCCCCTTCTCCGGCGCATCCCCGCGACTGAGGATGATCGTCGGCTGTGGACCACCGAACCCTTCGCGTGGCCCGATTTCCACCGTGCCGTCGTCCTCGCGATCGAGCACGACGAAGTCCAGGACCTCGCACCAGAACCGCGCGAGCACCTCGGGGTCGCGGCAACCCAGGACCAACTCACTGATCCGACACGCCATCGCGAAACCTGCCCTCCACCTGGGAATCGCCGGGGCGGCCACGCGTCGATCTCGTGGGCTCCCAGCAGCGAAAACAGTCTGGCGACCGTACCTGACGGGGTCGGCGCAGTCGATGCGAAGTCTCCGATGCAAGAACTGGTGGGTCATTCTCTGCTGGGAGGCGGCATCAGAGGGACGGTGCGAGTGATGGCCACGCCATCGGACCTGGAGCAGCCCTCCCCGCAGCCGTGACACCCGCACATACGAAAAAGCCGCGACCCGGCCACGCCGCGACACCCTCTACGGCGAACTGGCCTTCGGCCACTCGCCTGTGCCCAGTTGTCGGTGCCGTGCGGCCCGGGCTGCCCGTACCGACGAATCGCGAGGGTGTGAACGAGTGCGGCGCAACTTGGGGGCCGTTTGTCCTAATGAGCGATAGGCCGAATTGTCGTAGGGGGCGATAGGTCGAACCAGTCACATCGGGTTGTCAACGGAGCGTATTCGGGTGATTGCGCTGCGGTTGGTTGGCCAATTACTGTCAGGTTACGTTCGCGCGGACGTCACTTATTCCCTGTTGGTCGTCTTGAGGGAGAAACCCGAAATGACGCATGTTCGCACTGCCCTGACCCGGCGTTTAGCCGGCGTGGGCATGGTTGTGTTGTCGGCGGTCGCGGTGGCTGTCGCGGCGGCACCGACAGCGATTGCCGAGGGCCAGGTTCTCGGTACCGAGAACGCCAACGCGATCAAGGACAGCTACATCGTCGTCCTCGCCGACGGCGCGACCCCCCAGGGCGTCCAGGCCGCGGTCGGCACGCTCGCCGCCAAGCACGGTGCCACGGTGGAACACACCTATCAGCACGCGGTGCGCGGGTTCGCGGGCACCATGACCAGGGCCGCCGCTCGCGCACTCGCCGCCGACCCAGCCGTCGCCCGCGTCGAGCAGAACGGCACCGTCTCGCTGGTGGGCACCCAGCCCAACCCGCCGTCATGGGGGCTGGACCGTATCGACCAGCGCGACCTGCCGCTCAACAGCAGCTATACCTACCCCAACACCGCCTCGAACGTGCGGGCCTACATCATCGACACCGGCATCCGGGTCACCCACCAGGACTTCGGTGGCCGGGCGGGCTTCGGCACCAACACCGTCGGCGACGGTAACAACACCGACTGCAATGGCCACGGCACGCATGTCGCAGGAACCGTCGGCGGCGCGGCGTACGGGGTAGCGAAGGGTGTCCAGCTCACCGCGGTGAAGGTGTTGGGCTGCACAGGTTCCGGCAGTTTCGCGGGGGTCATCGCCGGGGTCGACTGGGTCACCGGCCACCACACTTCCGGCCCGGCGGTCGCCAACATGAGCCTCGGGGGCACCGGCACCAACATCACCCTGGAGAACGCGGTCCGCGCCTCCATCGCCGACGGCGTCGTCTACGCGCTGGCCTCAGGCAACTCCAACTCCGACGCCTGCAACTTCACCCCGGCACGGACGCCGGAGGCGATCACGGTCAACGCCACCGCGATCAACGACTCCCGCGCGTCGTTCTCCAACTACGGCACCTGCAGCGACATCTTCGCCCCGGGGGTGAACATCACCTCGGCTTGGTACACCAGCGACAGCGCCACCAACACGATCAGTGGCACCTCGATGGCGTCCCCGCACGTCGCGGGCGGCGCGGCGCTCATCCTGGGCGCGAACGGGGGGCTGACCCCGCAGCAGGTCGCCAACTCGATGTACGCCAACTCGGCCCCGAACAAGGTCACCGACCCCGGCCCGGGATCGCCGAACCGGCTGCTGTCGGTTGGTGCCGCCGATCCAGAGCCGCCCGCCAACGACACTCTGGTACCCGGACAGTCCCTGAGGCCCGACGAGTCCCTGAAGTCGCAGAACGGCGCGTACACGCTGATCATGCAGGGTGACGGCAACCTGGTGCTCTACAACCAGGCGAGCCAGCCACTGTGGCACACCGGCACCGCCGGTTACCCCGGCGCGTCCGCGGTGTTCCAGGGCGACGGCAACTTCGTCGTCTACACCGGTTCGGGTGTCCCGCTGTGGCACACCCACACCCACGGCACGGCGGCCAGCCGGTTCGTCGTGCAGAACGACAGCAACATCGTGATCTACGGCCCGAGCGGCCAGGTCTTCGGGACTGATTCAGATGGCGCTGCCCGCTTCGCGCTTCTTCTCGCGACGGGCCTTGATGACCTCGATGATGATGGGCAGGATCGAGATCAGGACGATGAGCAGGATCATCGCTTCGAGGTTTTCGTGCACGAACGGGATCTGGCCGAGGAAGTAACCCAGCACGGTGACGCCGGTCGCCCACAGCACGGCGCCGATCGCGGAGTAGACGAAGAACTTCCGGGAATCCATCCGGCCGACGCCGGCGATGGCGGTGATGAACGTCCGCACCACGGGCACGAATCGCGCCAGCACGATCGCGCGCGGGCCGTACTTCTCGAAGAAGATGTGCGTCTTGATGACGTGTTCCCGCTTGAACAACTTCGAGTTCGGCTTGTTGAACAGGGCGGGTCCGGCCTTCGCTCCGATCCAGTATCCGACGACGTTGCCGACGAACGCGCACACCGTCAACAGCAGACACACCAACCACAGTGGCGGCGAGATGATGTCCTTGGCCACGAACAGACCTGCGGTGAACAGCAGCGAGTCGCCGGGAAGGAAGAAGCCGAGCAACAGCCCGCACTCGGCGAAGATGATCAGACAAAGCCCCGGCAACAGGAACGGTCCCAGGCTGGTGAGGATGACCTCGGGATCCAACCAGGACGGCAACAAGGCGAGGTTCACGGGAAGGTCGGCGCTCACGCAACACAAGGTACAGGTCGTCCGCGGCGCTGCCGAAACGCCCGATAAGTCCGACCTTGCCGGTATGCCCGCGATGGCACGCTCGCTGGAGAAGGCTGAGCAACCCGATAACCGAGCCCGCCGCGAGTCCCGGCAGCAAATCCAGCACGGGCGCCCGCAATGACGCGCTCGCTAGAGAAGGCTGAGCAGCCCGACAACCGAGCCCGCGGCGAGTCCTAGCAGAAGTGCGAGCAGCAGAACCCAGGACGTGCGCGGCCGCTCGGGCGCCCGCGGTTGCGTGGCCTCTCGCTCGGTGACCATCAACGGCAGGTCGCTGCCCGAGATCAGCCCGTAGCCGGTGATCGGCCCGGACGGGTCTGGCAGCGGTGTGCGTGCTGCCTGGGCGTGCAGGGCCTCGGTGAGGAGGCGTTCGGAGTCGGCCTCGGACATGTGTTGGACGCTAGCTCACCAGATCGCCCCGGCGCACGATCGTCACCGGCTCGAAGGACGGTGACAACACGACGACGTCGGCCGCGAGCCCCTTCACCAGGGACCCGGTGACGTCCGACAGTCCGAGTAGCGCCGCAGGTCGGGTGGAGGTGGCGGTTACGGCCGCAGGCACCGAGAGGCCGCACGCCACCAGGTTGCGGAAGGCGACGTCCATGGTCAATGTGCTCCCGGCCAGTGAACTGCCGCCTGCCAGTCTCGGCACGCCGTCGGTTACGACCACCGACAGTCCGCCTATTTCGTAGCTGCCGTCCCCAGCTCCCGCCGCGGCTATGGCATCGGTCACCAGGACGGTCCGCTCGCCCGCGGCTCGCGCGGCGAGGCGGACGATCGTCGGGCTCAGGTGGACCATGTCGCAGATCAGCTCCACCATGACCCGAGGATCGTTCAACAGCGCGCCGACGGGCCCCGGTTCACGGTGGTGCAGCTCCCGCATCCCGTTGAACAGGTGTGTGGCCACGGTGGCGCCCGCATCGATCGCGGGTACGACCTGCGCTTCGACGGCGTCGGTGTGCCCGATGGCCGCGATGACGCCCGCGGACACCAACTGTCGTACCGCGTTGACCGCGCCGTCCAACTCCGGTGCCAGGGTCACCATCCGGACTGGGCCCGCCGACAACAGGTCGGCCACCGAGGCGTGGTCCGGCGGCCGCAGGATGGCCGGGTCGTGTGCGCCGCACCGCGCCGCGGACAGGAACGGTCCCTCCAGGTGCACCCCGGCGATCACGCCGTCCTCGTGCGCCTCGCGCAGCGACGCGATCTGTCGGACCAGCTCGGGTATCGGCCGGGAGACCAGGCTCGCCAGCAGCGTTGTCGTGCCGTGTCGCGCGTGCACGGCCGCGACCTGGTGCGCGGCGTCCGGGAAGGCGAAGCCGCCGCCGCCGTGGCAGTGGATGTCGACGAAGCCGGGGACCACCCAGCCACCCCTGGCGTCGACGACCGTGTCGGCCACCGGGGTCTCACCGGTGCCGATACCGGTGATCAGGCCGTCCTCGATGAGCAGCCAGCCGTTCTCCAACGGGCCGTCCGGGGTGACGATGGTGCCGCCTGAGATGAGCATGCCGCCTCCGTGCGTCAGGTACCCACGGAAGTGTAATTGGTCTATACCGCAATGGTCTAAACCAAATGGGTCAAGGAGTGTTCATGATTTTCTGCAACGCCTCCAGCGCCCGGCTCGCCGTCGACTTGACGGTGCCCTTGGAGATGCCCGCCGCCTCGGCGATCTCGGCCTCGGTGAGGTTGCCGTAATAGCGCAGCACCAGCACCTCGCGTTGACGCGGCGGAAGCTGTGACAACGCCCGCACCACGCTCTGGTGCTCGGCGGTCAGCATCGCCAGGCTTTCCGCCGATCGAGCGTTCACCGCGTGTGGTGGCGTGTACTCACGTGCGGTCTTGCGGCGGCGCAACACGCTGCGCGAGCCGTTGACCACAGCCGTACGCAGATAGCCGACGGCGGCGGCCGCGTCCCGCAGGTTGCCCCAGTTGCGGTGCAGGCCGGTGAACGCCTCCTGGACCACGTCCTCGGCGGTCGCGGGCTCGTCGACCAGCAGCAGGGCCAGTCGGATCAGCCGCATCCGGTGGGTGCGGTAGAGGTCTTCCAGCGTCAGCGGCGCCTCGGGTTTGGGCGGCGGGGTGCTCTTGAGGTCGATCGCGTGCAACCGCGTCAGCGTGCGCTCGACAGTGCGCTCCGCCGAACCGCCCGTACCGGTCATTTCGGGCGTAGGCGGATTCTCGCCCGGTCGTACACCGTCCCCTGTCACGGTCAAACAGTACCGGTCCATGCTGCTCAGCGGGCGCCGATGTCGCCCTGAGACCATGCCGTCATGACTTGGTTCACCGTGGAAACCCGCTACACCGACGACGCCGACCTCCTTGCCGCCGTCCGCCCAGCCCACCGCGAGTACCTCGGCAGGCTCGTCTCCGAGGAACGCGTCCTCGCAGGCGGCCCGCTCGCCGACGGTTCCGGCGGCTTCGTCGTCTTCCGCGTCGGCGACCGTGCCGAACTGGACGACCTGCTCCTCATCGACCCGTACACAACCGAGGGCGTGGCCGTCGACCGGGTCGTTCGCGAGTGGAACATCGTCGTGGGCCCTTGGGCGGGTTAGTAGGTTCCGCCCAGTTTGCGGTGGTCCCACGACGTGACGCTGGTCGGCGTGAACACGAGGCCGACCCGTTTGGTCGCCTGAACGCGCACGAACTGTGACGCGGCGACGGCGACTTCCGCGCTTCCGGTGTAGCGCAGGGTGATCGCGGCGCCGATCGCGGCGATGCGGTCGGGGTCGTCCACGATGTCCACATCGGACTCGAACGACACGCCGCGGAGCTCCTCGTAGAAGTTCCCGGCCTCGACCAGCACGGTGGCCTGCGCGAGTCGCCGCAGGTTGGCGACTTTTTGGGAGGTGGCGTATGTCCAGGTGACCAGCGTCTCCTCCTCCGGCACGTACCAAAGAGGCACCAGGTGCGGGCGGCCGTGTGGGCCGATGCTGGCCACGTTGGCGACCTTTTCCTCGCCCAGGAACTCCCGGACCTCGTCGGCCGTCATGACGATCTGTTCGCGCCTGGACATCGTTCTCCTCACAGTCGGTCCAGGAGTTATAGCCCAGGCTTGGCG
>JALZNB010000586.1 GCA_030857905.1 Actinomycetota bacterium | reverse complement strand
GTGCTGGGCATCGGCGCGGGCGGCTCGGGCGACTGGCTCGACGCGGGCGCGGCGCTGGTCCGCGCCGTGCACGCGAAGCTCGACAAGGACCGTCCGACCGAGACCGTGGTGCAGGTTGGCGTCCCGTCCGAGGCCGACGCCGCCGACATGGCCGCGTTCGTCCGCGGTCTGCTTCTCGGCGGCTACCGGTTCAAGGTCACCAACGACGAGCCGAAGCCCCGCCTGCGTGGTGTGCGCCTGGTGGTGTCCGAAGCGGACCGTCGCGACGAGATCGCCGCGGTCGTGCGCAAGGAGGCCGCGCTGGCCGGGGCGACGGCGTTCGCCCGCGACCTGGCCAACGCGCCGTCCAACGTCAAGGACCCGGCCTGGCTGGCCCGCACCTCGGCGAAGGCCGCGGGCAAGGTGCCCGGACTGGACGCCGTGATCCGCGACGAGAAGTGGCTGGCGGCCAACGACTTCGGTGGTGTGCTGGCGGTGGGCGAGGGCTCCGATCGGCCGCCGCGCCTGCTGGAACTGTCCTGGCGGCCCAAGAACGCCACCGGTCCGCACATCGTGGTGGTCGGCAAGGGCATCACCTTCGACACCGGCGGCATCTCGGTGAAACCGGCCGACGGTATGCACCTCATGCGCACCGACATGGCAGGCGGTGCCGCGGTGATCGGTGCGTTGATCGCCATCGCCCGACTCGGTGTGCCCGTCCGGGTCACCGGACTGGTGCCGTGTGCGGAAAACCACATCTCCGGTTCGGCCTACCGTCCCGGCGACATCGTCCGGCACTACGGCGGCCGCACGACGGAGGTCACCAACACAGACGCCGAGGGCCGCATGGTTCTCGCCGACGGCCTCGCCTACGCCGGGGCGACGCTGGCGCCGGACGTGTTGATCGATGTGGCGACACTCACGGGTGCGATGAAGGTCAGCCTCGGCTTGCGCACCGGCGGCCTGTTCGCCACCGACGACGACCTGGCCGCGCGCGTCACCGCGGCTGGTAAGCGCGTCGGCGAGGCGTGGTGGCGGATGCCGCTGCTCGACGAGTACGCGGACAAGGTCGCCAGTGAGATCGCCGATGTGCGCCAGTGCCCGCCCGGGCCTGGTGGCATCACGGCCGCGCTGTTCCTGCGGGAGTTCGTCGGCGACCTGCCGTGGGCACATCTGGACATCGCGGGCCCGGCGCGGGCCGAGCGTGCCTACGACGAGGTGGTGCCCGGAGCCACCGGCTTCGCCGCGCGCACGTTGGTCGAGTTGGCCGAGTCGTACGTGTCCTGACCGAAAACCCGGTCCAGCACGGCGTACTTGGCGATGAACACCGGCAATCCGCTCAGCACATAAGTGACGTTGAGCACAAGCGTGCGGGTGTCCCGGTCTGTGATCCACGGGAGGAAGAGCCAGTCGGCGGCCGTCGTCAGCCCCACCGAGACGACGCTGCCGATCACGGTGACCACGAGGTAGCCGACGACCTGCCGGGTCAGTCGAGGCATACCCCGCTGTCCCCACGCCCACCAGCGGATCATCACGAAATGCGGCACCGCGCCGACGGCGAACGCGATGGCGCTCGCCGTCGTCGCGTTCATTTCCGCCACGCCATAGAGAGCAAACAGGACGAGCTGGCTGATTCCTGTCGCCACCAGTGATGCCACGGTGTACCGAGTGAACGTCCAACGACCGCTCACGGCCCACCGGCGCGAGTATCGACCGGCCACGTCCACACAGTACTTCGAGCTACCGGGAGTTCAGTCCGGTGGCGCAGATCCTCTGAGGGCTCAGCGGGCCGAGCTCTCAGCGAGAACGTGTCGATAGACCTCGACTGTCTGCTCAGCCGCCGTCGCCCAGGAGAAGTGCCGCTCGGCGCGCACCCGGCCCGCCGCGCCCATGGCCGAGGCGCGTGCCGGGTTCGCGATCAACCGGTTGACCGCCTCGGCCAACCCGGCCCGGTATCCAGCGGCGTCGGTCTCGTCGTAGTGCACGAGCAGCCCGGTCTCACCGTCCGCGACGACCTCGGGAATGCCCCCGACGTCGGAGGCGACCACGGCCGTCGCACAGGCCATCGCCTCCAGGTTGACGATCCCCAACGGCTCGTACACGGAGGGGCACACGAACACCGTCGCATGGCTCAGTAGCTGCCGCACCTGCTCGGGCGGCAGCATCCGCTGAATCCAGAACACGCCGTCGCGGGTCGCGGCCAACTCGGCGACAGCGGCCCGCGTCTCCTCCGCGATCTCCGGGGTGTCCGGCGCTCCCGCGCACAGCACCACCTGCGCGTCCGGGTTGAACCTGTGCGCGGCCGCCACCAGGTGCGCGAGGCCCTTCTGCCGGGTGATCCGCCCGACGAACACCACCATCGGCCGCTCGGGATCGATGCCGAACTCGCGTAAAGCGTCCGTCTCGGGCACTGGTCGGTAGGCGACCGAGTCGATGCCGTTGCGCACCACGTGCACTCGGTCAGGGTCCAGCGCGGGATAACAGTCGAGGATGTCGTCGCGCATACCGTCGCTCACCGCGATGATCGCCGCCGCCGACTCGTACGCGGACCGCTCCACCCAGGAGGACAACCGGTAGCCGCCGCCGAGCTGCTCGGCTTTCCACGGCCTGCGGGGTTCCAGCGAGTGCGCCGTGATCACGTGGGGGACGCCGTGCAGCAAACCGGAAAGCTGGCCCGCGAAATTGGCGTACCAGGTGTGCGAGTGCACGAGATCGACCTCACCCACGGCGGCCGTGATCGACAGGTCCGCCGACAGCGTCGCGAGCGCCGCATTGGCCTCCGCCAACTCCGGGGTCGCGTTGTGTGAACGCGCGTCCGGTCGGGGACCGCCGAAACAGTGCACGTCGACGTCGATCAACCCACGCAGCTCGGGCACCAGAAAACCGACGTGCACCCCCGCCCCGCCGTAGACCTCGGGTGGGTACTCCCTTGTCATCACCGCAATCCGCACGTTCGCACCGTAACGCGAGCCGCGCGTTCGTCCGATCACCGTGAGGGAACGCACTGCGGCGGGCGGGTGAACGACACGTGATCGGGCGGGCCACGTGTGGCAGACCTACTGTCCGCGCGGTTAGGGTCATGTCGTGAAGGGCCATCCGCGCGTACTCGGGATCGTGTTGGCAGGCGGGGAAGGCAAGCGGCTGTGGCCCCTCACGGCCGACCGGGCCAAACCCGCGGTGCCCTTCGGCGGCAACTACCGGCTCGTCGACTTCGTGTTGTCGAACCTGGTCAACTCGGGATTCCACCAGCTCTGCGTGCTGACCCAGTACAAGTCGCACTCGCTCGACCGGCACATCTCCCTGACCTGGCGGTTATCCAGCGTTCTTGGGCAGTACATCACTCCCGTGCCCGCGCAGCAGCGGCTCGGCCCGCGTTGGTACACCGGCAGCGCGGACGCCATCTACCAGTCATTGAACCTGGTCTACGACGAGCGGCCTGACCACATCGCGGTCTTCGGCGCCGACCACGTCTACCGCATGGACCCGTGGCAGATGCTCGAACAACACGTCGATTCCGGCGCGGGCGTGACAGTCGCGGGCATCCGGGTGCCACGCGCTGAGGCCAGGGCGTTCGGCTGTATCGACGCCGACGCCAACTCGAAGATCACCCGCTTCCTGGAGAAGCCGGTCGACCCGCCCGCCGTGGCCGACGACCCCAACGTCACCTTCGCCTCGATGGGCAACTACATCTTCTCCACCGAGACCTTGATCGACGCGCTGCGGGCCGACGCGGCCAACCCCGACTCCCTGCACGACATGGGCGGCGACATCATCCCCATGCTCGTCGACGCGGGCACCGCGCACGTCTACGACTTCGACGACAACGAGGTCCCCGGCGCCACCGATCGCGACCGCGGTTACTGGCGTGACGTGGGAACACTCGATGCCTACTACGACGCTCACATGGACCTGGTGTCCGTGCACCCCGTGTTCAACCTCTACAACCAGGAATGGCCTATCCGTACGGCGACACCGCCGCTGCCACCGGCCAAGTTCGTCAACGCGGGATCAGCGGTCGAATCGATTGTGGGACCAGGATCAATCATCTCCGGGGCCTCCGTGCTCGACTCGGTGATCAGCGCCGATGTAGTGATCGAGGACGGCGCTGTCGTGGAGGGCAGCGTGTTGTTACCGGGCGTGCGGGTCGGCAAGGGCGCGACTGTGCGGCGGGCGATCCTGGACAAGAACGTGGTGGTCGCCGAGGGCGCCCGCATCGGGGTGAATCCAGAGCTGGACCGCGCCCAGTACACCGTTAGCGCGGGCAACGTCGTCGTGCTCGGCAAGGGTGTCCGCGCCGAGTAGGGCCTCTTATTCGACTCGGGCGGCGACCAGTAAACCCTCGCCGATCGGCAGCAGCATCGGGACCAGACGGTCGTCCTCGCGCACCGCGCGCACGACCTCGCGTAACGCCATCGTCTCGACGTCCCGCTGGGCGGGGTTGGCGATGCGCCCCTCCCACAGGACGTGGTCGAACGCCAGCACGCCGCCCGGGCGCAGCAGGCGTACGCCCTCGTCGTGGTAGTTGGGGTACTCGGGCTTCGCCGCGTCGACGAACACCAGGTCGTATCCGCCGTCGGTCAGCCGAGGCAGCACGTCGAGCGCCCGGCCCATGATCAGCCGGGTCCGTCCTGGCGCGATGCCCGCGTCGATGAACGTCCGCTTCGCGGCCGCCTGGTGCTCGGGATCGATGTCGATCGAGGTCAGCACGCCGTCGGGGACCATGCCGCGCAGCAGGTACAGCCCGCTCACCCCGACCCCGGTGCCGATCTCGACAACCGCCTTCGCACGCAATACCGTGCTGAGGAACCGCAGGCCACACCCGCTGACCGGCTCGATCGCGCGACAGTCCAGTGCCGCGCCGCGCGCCCGTGCCGAGGTGAGCGAATCGTCCTCGGGGAGAAATCCCTCGACGTACTCGCTGAGCCCCACTGGCGCTAGCGCGTCCACAGCTGGCGATTCCGGTCCCACAGGCACGGAGATTAGCGGCGCAAGTCCCAAAATCGGGTGAACCTGCTCGGAAGGTCACCCCGCTACTTCCCCCGACCCGTTTTCTCAGGCTGGTCTCAGCCCACTCTCACCCTCGCCACATCGAGCTGCGTCATTGTCATGGGTATGTCGGGGCAGGTGTTGAACGCAGGGAACGCGGTCGGGTCAGACGGCACGGTGGCGTCGGGGAACACGGCGGGGCGATCGGGCGTTGGGTCTGGTGAGTACGACGGTGGCCGCGACGGCCGCCAGGAGGTGCGCATTCCCACGATGCAGACGCGAGTGGTCGAGCAGCAGACAGTAGAGCTGGACACGGCGTGGACACCGCCGTCCTGGGACGAGGTCGTGCGCGAACACGCCGACCGCGTCTATCGGCTCGCCTACCGCCTCACCGGCAACGCCCACGACGCCGAGGACCTGACCCAGGAGACGTTCATCCGCGTCTTCCGGTCGCTGGCCTCCTACAAGCCAGGCACGTTCGAGGGTTGGCTGCACCGGATCACCACGAACCTCTTCCTCGACATGGCCCGTCGGCGCTCGCGGCTGCGGATGGAGGGCCTGCCCGAGGACACCGATCGCCTCGCGGGCGATGACCCGAGCCCGGAGCAGGTCTATGCCGAGACCCACCTCGACCCCGACCTCCAGGCCGCGCTTGACGAGCTGCCGCCCGAGTTCCGCGCCGCCGTCGTGCTGTGTGACGTCGAGGGCCTCTCCTACGAGGAGATCGGCGCCACCCTGAACGTGAAGCTCGGCACTGTCCGCAGCCGCATCCACCGTGGCCGCCAGGGACTGCGCGCATCGCTCGAACGTCGCCGCGAGCTCGCCAAGGAGACGGCTTGATGATTGTCGAGTCCCCGCTCGCCCCGACGCAGGTCAGGGGCGCCTCGATCGCGCTCGTCTCGTCCGCGCCGAGGACGTTCGTCGCCGCGTGGGCGGCCTCCCCGCGGTCGTCGGCAGCGGAGACGGCATTATGAATCGTGTGGGTATTTCCCTGGCGACGACCCGGTCCGGCCGCCCCGCCATCGGTTCAGGTGACAGCGGAGGCGACGTGATGACGTTCGAGCGCTCCGAGGCGGCTCGCACGCCGGATCACCTGACCGCGGCGCCACCGCGCGGCGCGGCGACAGCACTGACTTTCGAGCGCGAGTGGTCTCCGCGCGCGTCGTATGACGTGGTCGCGTGGCCGTCGCGCATCGCGGAGGACGCAGCATGAGCATCGAACGTGGTTGGGGGCTGCCCGAGCAGCACCTCATGCCGGAGGCCGTCGTGGCCTTTGTCGACGGTGAACTCTCCCGCACCGCCAACGAGCGCGCCATGTCCCACATGGTGGGGTGTCCGTGGTGCGCGGCCGAGATCAACGCCCAACGCCAAGCCCGAACCGCCGTCCGCGCCGCGGACGCTCCCTCGATGTCGGCGGGCCTGCTCGCCTCGCTGCGGGCGATCCCGCAGGAAGTGGACCTCCCGGCCACCCCCGATGGCCTCGCGGTCACCGAGGACGGCCAGCTCGTCGCCATGCAGCGCACCGACCGAGGACAGTTCGGCACCAGCAAGCCCCTTGGCTCCGGTCCCCGCCTCGGCGAGGGCCGCACGGTCCTGGGCCGCCGCTCGTCCCGCCGAGCCGCCCAAGGCGCGGGCGTGGTCGTCTCCGGCCTCGTCCTCGGCGCCTTGGCCCTGGTCAACACCGGCGGCCTGGGCGCGGACCCCACCCGCACCGAAGACCCCTCATCCTTCGGCGACGCCGAACAGGCCACCCACAGCGACCCCCTGCTCCCGGTGGCCGAACGACTCGACTTCACCGAACCGGCAAGTCCCGCCTCGCCGAGCTACGGCCTCCTGTCACTGCGCTAAGGCCGGCAACCGCAACGACGCCACCAACCGATGCCGTTGATCGAGGCCGTGCCAACGGTGAGGCAGGCGTGGTGGTGACCCTGCACCGCTGGGGCGTCGCTACCTGCTCTGTCTTACGCGCGAGGCCGGGCGAAAGGTCGACCAGCGCGAGACCGTCGATCGCACGCCCATTTCACCGCTGATCAGGCATGCTCAGTGGCGATGAACCAGCACACCCCGCCCGACCCGACGCGCAACGGGGTCGTCTCCAGTGATGGCGCGCAGCGCGTGGGTCCGAGGCCACTGGACCGTCCTTCGGTGGACCCGTCCGCCGCGGCGGTGTTCGGCCGCCCGGTGGGTGTTGACGGCGCGTTCTCCCCGAAGTCCACGCCATCGTCCCCGCTCAACGATCTGAAGTCGACGCCGCCCGCACCCGAGGCCCTGGCCAACGCGTTCGGTCGGCCTGCGAGCCAGTCGGACGTCGTGTTGCAGCGGCCACCGGGCGCGGTCGGCGCCGCGGACCGGGAGAACCCGCTGTGGGCAGGCGACATCCAGGACCCTTGGCGTGATCCGGCGGCGGGCGCGATCATCGGCCCACCGGCGCTCGAACGCACCCCGGACGAGGCCCCCAAGCAGCTCAAGTCGGGTGACGGTGCGCTCCTGAGCCTGCCCGAGGTTCTTTTCGGAAGGCGCGTCAAACCGCTCGCGCTGGTCGTTCTCGGCGTGGTGGCGCTGCTCGTCGGCGCGGTGGGCGGGTTGGCGGGATGGTTCGTCGCCCGCGGTGGTGACAGCCTCACCAGCGACGTCACGCTCGCCGATGTCCAGCCGGGCAAGGAACGCCCGGCGGGTTCGGTGTCCGATATCGCCAAGCGGGTGCGGCCCGCGGTGGTGTCCATCGAAGTCAAGATCGACAAGGGCGTCGGTTCCGGTTCCGGCGTGCTCATCGACGGCAGTGGCTACATCATCACCAACTGGCACGTGGTCACCCTCGCCGGTCAGGCCACCGAGGCCGCGAAGATCACCACGGTCTTCACCGACGGCACCAGGGCCGAGGCGAAACTCGTGGGCACCGACCCGAAGACCGACCTCGCGGTGATCAAGGTCGATGTGCGGAACCCGACGATTCTCCAGTTCGGCGACTCGGACGACCTGCAGGTCGGTGACAGCGTCATCGCGATCGGTTCACCGCTCGGCCTCACCGACACCGTCACCGAGGGAATCGTCAGCGCGCTGCACCGCCCGGTCGTCGCGGGCGGCGACAGCGGTGCGCCGCCGGTGACCTACGACGCCATCCAGACCGACGCCTCGGTCAACAAGGGCAATTCCGGTGGCCCGCTCGTCGATTCGACGGGGGCCCTGGTCGGGATCAATTCCTCGATCTTCAGCAACTCCGGCGGCAGCGTCGGCCTCGGGTTCGCCATCCCGTCCAACG
>JALZNB010000569.1 GCA_030857905.1 Actinomycetota bacterium | reverse complement strand
CAATACGGGCGGCGGCGGTGGCGGTGGAGGAAGCGGCGACGGCGGGGGTGGCGGAGGGGGAAGTGGCGACGGCGGGGGTGGCGGAGGGGGAAGTGGTGGTGCCGTCACCAAGCGCCGTCTCCCGGTGGCCATCCCGCCACAACCCGGTACCGGCGTGCAGGTCAACCTGCCGGACGGCAGCTCGGTCATGGCACCGAACGAGACGGCGGCGAAAGCTGTGCGCGCGGCCCTGTCGCAGCTCGGCGTGCCCTATGTCTGGGGCGGCACCTCTCCTGGCGCAGGCTTGGATTGCAGTGGTCTGACCCAGTACGCCTACGGCGAGGGCGGCCTCGACATCCCGCGTACGTCCCGCGAGCAGGACATCGGCGCCGAGGTGCCGTCGGCCGATCAGCTCGTCCCCGGCGACCTGGTGTGTTGGGAGGGGCACGTCGCCATGTACATCGGCAACGGGCAGATCGTGGAGGCGGGCGACCCGGTGCAGGTCGGCCCGCTGCGCACGACGAACTCGGGTATGCCGTTCGTGGGTTTCTACCGGCCCACGGGCTGAGCGACGAGAACGTGAGGCGGGGGCGTGGAGATAGACATCGAGCACGAGCTGGACACGGTGGCGCGCAAGGTCGAGCAGACCAGCGTCAAGGCCCAGGAACAGATCAGGCGGGCCGGGCCGATCACCGGCTCGGCCGCGAGTGGTGACGGGGCGGTGATCGTGCGGGTGCGTCCCGGCGGGCTGCTGTCCGAGGTCGCGCTGACCCCGGCGGCGCTGGTGGGCGGGTCCGAGACACTGGCCGCGCAGATCATGGAACTGGCCGAGCGGGCCACCCGGCGGGCGGGCGCGGCGATGTACCAGACGTTGGCGCCGGTGCTGGGTCCCTCGGGCGAGAAGCACCTGACCTCGCTCGGCTACGAGCCGGCCGACGAGGACGACGAGGACGAGGCGTTCGACAGCCCGCTGGGTCCGCAGCACGGTCGGCGGGCGACCCGATGACCGAACGCGAACCCGTCGAGCGCAGCACCCGCCAGCTCATCGAGGACGGCAGGGCTCGGCAGGAAGCGCTCGCCAACATCGATACCGTGCTCCAGGGTGTTCGCGGCACGGCCTCCGACCAACACCAGAGCATCAGGATCACGGTCGACGGTCGCGGCAAGATGGTGGAGCTGTGGCTGCGCCAGGATGCCGTGCGCTGGGGCGCCGACCAGCTCGGGCGGTTGATCACGCAGGTGGCCCAGGCCGCGATGGACGAGGCGACCCAGCAGGGCTACAACAAGCTCGCACCCCTGCTCGGCGACTCGATGACCTACGCGATCGAGCGGATCTCCGGTCGCGCGGCGCCCGCACGGCGGCCCGACTCGTCGAGCATCACCGCCGAGGAATTCCAGCGCCGACGCGACGAGCGGGTCGCGGCGGGCGGCGGCGACGGTCCCGCCACCCGCTCCACGAAAGCGGACGGATTCGACCCGGACGATCCGTTGTCGTTCGACCTGTCCTCCCTACGTTCGGACCGGTGATCGGGACCCCGTAGGCTGCGCACCGCGCGTGTCTCCGCGCGCGAGAACACCGATGGCTGCGTGACCAGGAGGACCTCCAATGGCCCAGGACATCGTCCCGATCGAGCTCGGGTTGCCGCAGGGTGACCTTGTCACGCTGTGGGCACCGCGCTGGCGGGAGGACGGCGAGGAATGGGAGGCATTCCTCGGACACGAGGAAGACCTCTACGCCTTCCCCGACGTCGCGCAACTGGCCGCCTTCGTGCGGACGACCGACGACCACGACCTGTCCGACCACCCGGCGTGGCACTTGGTGCGCGCGCTGTCGGTGGCCGAACTGATGCCGGACGAAGCACACCAGTACGACCTTGTCGGTGTGCCGGAACTGGTGGCCGAGGAACCGGACACCTGGACCATCGGCGAGCTCTCGGAGATCATCACGATCGTCCGGGCACTCGCGGATGTGTGCGAGCTGGACGAGGTGCACGAGATCCTCGACTCGGCCGACGGCTTCACCGTCCTTGATCAGGGCACGTTCCCGTTCACCGGCCGCGACGGCGAGCGGCTGTGGACGGACATGGCCGAGACCATCGCCCAGCGCTGGGACGAGGTGCTCGACGCCCTCGACGACGTTGTCGCCGTACCGGATGTGGACGGCACCGCGCTGGAGAAGAGCGCCGAAGAGCTGTCCGAGTTCCAGGCCGAGGCGGCCGCGGCGGCCGCTGCCGCGGGTGTCGACGACGACCTCGACCCGGTCGATTCGGCAGACGACGAGTCTTCGGCCGACGAGGACAAGGACGCTGAGGTGGCGGCCCCGGTCGGCTTCTGGGCCGAGGTGGGCATCGACCCGATCAAGATCATCGCCGACGGCGCCGAGTACTACACGCTGCGCTGCTACCTCGATGACAAGCCGGTCTTCCTCGGCACCGACGGCAAGATCGACGTCACCACCTCGGCCCGCGGCCTGGCCAAGTACATCGCGACCGCGGACCTGGCGGACAACGACATGGCCGAGGTCTCCACGTGGGACGAGGTCTCGGCGAAGGCGACCGACGGCAGCCTGGAGGTCGAGGTCGACACCGACAACACCTACGTGCTGACCGGCCTCTCCGAAGACCTCGGCGACGGCATCGACGCGGTCGACCCGGTCCAACTCGACCTGGCGGTGGAACTGCTCACCGACGCCGCGGAATGGGCGGGCGACGACGCGGTCGCCGAGGCGCTCGGCCAGTCCGAGAGCCTCGGTTGGCTGGTCTCGTTCATCCTCTCCCCCGACCCGACCCGGATGGCCCCGAGCGCACCCTTCACCGAAGAGGTCGCCACCTGGGACAAGCTGGTCGCCTCCTTCGAGGACCGGCTCAACAAGGTCTGATCACGAGATGCCACAGAGGCC
>JALZNB010000556.1 GCA_030857905.1 Actinomycetota bacterium | reverse complement strand
GGACAAGGGTATGTGGAAACCGACCCCTGACCACATGCTAGGGTTCCGCACGTCCCGAAGGGGTCCAACACTAGCGCGAGTGGCGGAATGGCAGACGCGCACGGTTCAGGTCCGTGTGTCCGAAAGGACGTGGGGGTTCAACTCCCCCCTCGCGCACGTAGGTCAAGGGCGAAGACTGCTCGCTGGGAAGATGCGAGCCGGCTTCGCCCTTGATCTTTTTCTGTGCTGGTCGCGGGGGCCGAGCCCCGGACCCCGACGGTGCGGTCTGCGGCGGTTCCAGCGGGGTTCGCTCGGGCTTCGCCCTCGCATCGGTAAGTATTCGTTCGTGGGCTGCGTGCAGGTGCTCGTTGCTGATTCGGTGGGGTCCGGGCGCTGTCGGCTGTGGGGCAGCGGGGTCGCTCGGGCTTTGCTCTTGCATGGCTGTGGTCTGATGGCGTGCGGAGTAGGGGTTTGCGAGTGGGTGATCCAAATAGATCAAGTGCCTGAACCGTGCGCCTCGCCCTTGAGTCACGGGGCCTCAAGTTTTTCTCCTCCCCCTATTTTCGTATGGCGGATGTCGAAGAACTCCGTTGGTGGCACGGAAAAACGGGGAACTCGCTCGGTCTGTTGCTCGTTGGCCCACTGTCGGTAAGTTTCCGGTGACCGTCTGCCTCTGGTCTCACCCCTTCGGCAGCACAGCCCGGCCGAAGTCCGATTACCGGTTGTCGACCGGTCACCGATGGCTTTGTGCCGTCGGTCGCACGACAGGGTTCGGCCTCTCTTAATCGCCTGTCTCGCCCTGGTACTTCAAAGGAGTACCAATCGACATCGGCTGACTGCTCCGCGTTAAGCGGACGGCGACTGGTGGAAGAGAAGGGCGGAGTTCGTGACCGGCATACCAGGGCGCACTGCGGTTACCGAGAATCTCACTGCGCTGCCCGCGCAGCTGTCTCCGCCGGTCGAGTTGCCAGCGTCGGTCGAGGAACTGGCTTCCTCCGCCGTGCGGACGCTGGGCTGGGCAGGCATGGTTCTGCCCGAAATGACGGTGCTGGGCCGCCGCGTCTGTCTCGTCGGGGAACTCAGGGCCGACGTCCACGCGGAACGGATTTGTCTTGGACAGGAGCCGGTGACCGACCGGGCCAGCGTGTCCACTTGGGCTTGGCCGGAACTGGCGGGCCGGGTGCCCGAGCCCGCCGTGCGCATTGTCGGGGCGGTCGCCGCCGCTCGGCATTGGCGTACCGGTTTGGCGAACGCGGTCCCGTTCCTGCGTTTCGGCGACGCGGCGATGGTGTTGCCGACCTCGGCCATGCTGACGCACGACTATCTCGCCAATTGTCTTCCCCGGGCTCGCGCGTACGGCGTGGCGATCGCCGGTGCTGATCTTGAGGCGCGGGTCGATCTCGATCTTCCCGGCCGTACCGATCGGGCGTGCGCGAAGATCGATGGTATCCATCGGTGGATCAGTGAGCTGGCCTACGCGCAGATTCTCGAAACGGCCGCGCTGCGGTCGTAGGGTCGGGTCATGCGCATTGTCATCGCCGGTGGACACGGCAAGATCGCCCTGCTCCTCACTCGACTCGCCGCTGATCGAGGTGACACCGTCGTCGGGTTGGTGCGCAATCCCGACCAGGTCGACGATGTGCGGGCCCACGGTGGTGAGGCGGTGGTCCTCGATCTTGAGCGGGCGAGCGCCGATGACGTCGCCTCGACGTTGGCAGGCGCGGATGTCGTGGTGTTCGCCGCGGGCGCCGGGCCGAACAGTGGCGCGTCGCGAAAGGACAGTGTCGACCGGGCGGCTTCGGCCCTGCTCGCCGACGCGGCGGAGGCCGCAGGGGTTTCGCGGTATGTGCAGATCAGCGCCATGACGCTCGACCGGGCCGACGATCCGGGCATGGACCCGGTGTTCGCCACCTACCTGCGGGCCAAGGACGCCGCCGAGCGGGACCTACGGGCCCGTGATCTCCAGTGGACGATCGTGCGACCGGGCGCGCTCACCGACGACCCGCCGACCGGGCAGGTCAGCCTCGCCGAGTCGGTCGAACGTGGGGCGGTCAGCCGCGCGGATGTGGCCGCCGTGTTGCTCGCCGTCGCCGACGAGCCGGATGCCGTCCGGCGGACGTGGGAACTCGTCGCCGGGCGAACGCCGGTGGCCCAAGCGGTTCAGGACGCGATCGGGCCCAACACGCGGTCGGTGTAGGGGTTGCGGAACAGGCCCTGGGGGTCTACTTCGGACCGGACTCGGCGGAAATCGTCGAAGCGCGGATACCGTTCCCGCAACACGCCCGCGTCGAGGCCGTGCATCTTCCCCCAGTGCGGTCGACCGCCGACCGCGCCCACTATCGACTCGAACAACGCGAAATAGGCGCGGTAGGGCATACCGGCGAATTGGTGCACCGCGATGTAGGCGGTGTCCCGCCCGTACGCGGTGGACAGCCAGATGTCGTCCGCCGCGGCCATTCGCACTTCGACCGGAAACATCACCGGGTCGACCAGCGTCGGCACCCGTGAACGCAACTCGCCGAGCACTTCGGCGAGTGCTTCGCGGGGGATGGCGTACTCCGACTCCACGAACCGCACCTTGCGGCTGGTGACGAAAACCTTGTGCGACACGTCTCGGTACGCGCGCGGCGACAGCAGTGTCGACGACAGCCGATTCAGCGGTCGGACCAGCGCCGGGACGCGGCGCCCGAGCCGACACAGGGTGCCGAACGCCTTGTTTTCCACGACCTCGTACTCGATGTGGTTCCGCAGCCTGCCCAGCGGCTTCGGCTCGGTGCCCGCGGGCAGCCGGTTGTTGCGTTTGGTCAACGCCTTGCGGCCGTAGGGGAACCAGTAGAACTCGAAGTGGTCGTTGGCCGCGCAGTGTTCGTCGACGCGCGCCAGGACCTCGTCGATCGGTTCGGGTTTCTCCTGTGCGGCGAGGACGAACGCGGGTTCGGTCCGCAGTGTCACGGTGCTGATCACACCGATGGAGCCGAGGCCGATCCGGGCGGCGGCGAAGAGGTCCGGGCGTTCGGTCGCGGAGCAGTCGACGATCGACCCGTCGGCGAGCACCAGGTCGAGCCCGATCACCTGGGTGGCGAGCCCGCCGATCCGGGCGCCGGTGCCGTGTGTGCCGGTGGAGATCGCCCCGGAGATGGTCTGCGCGTCGATGTCACCGAGGTTGGTCATCGCGAGGCCGAGCCGGTCGAGGTCGGTGTTGAGCGCGCTCAGGGTCGTGCCCGCGCGCACGGTGACGACACCGCTGTCGACGTCGGCGGTCGTGACGCCGGTCCAGCGGGACAGGTCGAGAGCGACGCCGTGTGCCGCGCCGACGGCGGTGAAGGAGTGGCCGCTGCCGCGGGCCCGAATGGTGGTGTCGTGCTCGGCCGCCCACGCGACGGCGTTGGCGATCTCGGTGACCTCGCGGGGCGTGCGCACCTCTGCGGCGATCGCCGATTCCGTGCCCGCCCAGTTGCGCCAAGCGGCTGCCGTCGGTGCCATCGGGCCTCCTTTAAGAGAGATCGACATTAAGTGAATCAACTTCACATTTCAAGCGGACGTGCCGTACCGTTGTTCCGTGCCCACGGGAGACCCGCGTACCCGGCTCGACGCCGCCACCCGGCGACTCGACCCGCCGGTCGCCGTCGTCGACCTCGACGCGTTCGACCGCAACGCGGCCGACCTGCTCCGCCGCGCGGCAGGCACCCCGATCCGGGTGGTCAGCAAATCGGTCCGGTGTCGATACCTGCTCGAACGGGTCCTGCGGATGCCCGGTTTTCGTGGCGTCATGGCCTATTCGTTGCCCGAGGCGTTGTGGCTGCTCCGGAAGTGGACGGGTTCCGACCTCGCCGACGTCGACATCCTGGTCGCCTACCCGGCGATCGGCCCCTCGGCCCTGCGCGACCTGGCCGCGGACGACCGCGCCCGGGCCCAGGTGTCGTTGATCGTCGACTCGGTGGCACACCTCGACCTGATCGACGCGGCGCTCGGCGCCGACCACCCGGACATCCGAGTCTGCGTGGAACTGGACGTCTCGTGGCGTCCACTACGCGGCCGGGTCCACGTGGGAGCGCGCCGGTCGCCGGTGTTCACCTCGACGCAGGCGCGCGCGCTCGCGGCGGACATCGCGGCCCGGCCGGGATTCCGGCTGGTCGGCATGATGGGCTACGAGGGACAGATCGCCGGGCTCGGCGACAAACCCATCGGCAGGCCACTGCTGGGACGCGTCGTACGTGTCCTGCAAGGCTTGTCCGTCCGGGAACTGAACCGCAGGCGGGCCGAGGTCGTGCGCGTCCTCGGCGACCTGGAGTTCGTCAACGGTGGCGGTACCGGCAGCATCGAACAGACGATCGCCGACAGGTCTGTCACCGAGGTCGCCGCGGGCTCCGGCCTCATCGGACCGACGCTGTTCGACAACTACAGCCGGTTCACCCCTCGGCCGGCCGTCCTCTACGCCCTGCCGGTCGTTCGTAAACCGACCCCGGACATGGCGACGTTGTTCGGCGGCGGCTACCCGGCGTCGGGGCCGATGGACAAGGCGCGGCTGCCCCGGCCCTACCTCCCCGACGGACTCGCCCTGCTGCCGATGGAAGGCGCGGGTGAGGTGCAGTCGCCGGTGATCGGACCGGCCGCCACCGGATTGGCCGTCGGGGACCGGGTCTGGATGCGCCACGCCAAGGCCGGGGAACTGGCGGAGCGCTTCGCCGAGTACCACGTGCTCGAAGGCGACGTCCTCACCCGGACGGTGCCGACCTACCGCGGCGAAGGTCAGGCCTTCGGCTGAGGCTCCATCTCGCCGGACAGGTAGCCGCGCACGACTTTCTTGGCTTCCGCGATCACCACGTCCTCGGGGAACAGCTTGCGCCGGAACGCGAGGTTGAGGATGCCGTCGGCGATCTCGTTGGCCACCGCGACCCGCAGCCGGATGTCGGCCAAGGACACCTGGAACCGGTCGGCGAGCAGGGTCGCCATGCTCTCGGCGATGACGGTGTTGTTCTCGCGTTCGTCGTCGATCAGGCGTATGTCGACCACGTCGCCGAAGCGGATTCGCCGGAAACCGGGGACCTCGCGGTACATCTCGACGTAGATGTCGAACGCGACGTCGGCGCCATCCCACCAGTGGTCGAGGTTGGCGTCGTCGAGCCTGCGGGAGATCTCGCCGATGAAGTAGTCGAGGTTGCGCTGGGTCAGCGCCTGCACGACCGCTCGCTTGTCGGGGAAGAACTGGTACAGCGACCCGACAGCCACCCCGGCTCGTTCGGCGATGAGGGTGGTGGTCACCCCGTCGTAGCCGAGGTCGTCGATGAGCTGGGCGCAGGCCTCCAGCATCTTCTGCACTCGCTTGGCGCTGCGCTGCTGCACAGGTTGTCTGCGCAACGGGGTGGGGCTGGCCACGCGGTCTCCTCCCGGTCGGCTCGGTCCATCTTGCCCGCTTCGACCGGCGGTGCGGTGTCGAAACCCCGGGAAACGCACTGGTCCAGCGATACTGTCACGATTCAGTCAGCTGCGGTGGATCCGCGGACCGGTGCTGGTCGGGGGAGGCGAGAAACTGCAACACCGGCCCGCGGGGCCTTGTCGACACCGCGTCGCGGTGTCGGGTTCGAGGGGCGAGACGAACCCCACGGCTCACCAATATCGGGGGGCACTGGTGAACCGGGGGGTCGGCCTACCGGCGATCGGCGCGTCCGTCCTGTCCGGGGGAACGATGGGGCGCGAACCGAACGTCGTCTAGCGCGCGCTCGCAGGCACTCGACGCGGTGCGGGCAGAGGCGCCCGCTCGTCGAGCGCGTGGCGCGCGGTCTGCTGTGGGGCCAAGCCCCCGGCGACCAGATGTTCGTAGGCGGCCCGCCATACCGAGCACGGCGCCTTCTGCTGGCGCCACCGGGAAGAACAGACCGGGCAGTTGCCCCGGTCGTCCGGCTCGTGCGCGGAAAGCATCGCGCGCCAGCCCTCGGTCAGCTTCGGGAGTTCCGAGCGGGCAACGGACAACAGAGATGGGGCATCAGCACGGTTGGCCAGTTCGGACAGCATGTCGAGGCGTTCCCATACGGCGGAACGCAGGACTTGGCCGAGTATTTCGTCCACCTAAACGTCACCGTCACCTTTCCGCCTGCTCGGCGGCTTCTCTGAGGGCGATCCGCAACTGGCCCAACTGGCCGGAGGTGAGGACCGCTGTCTCGCCGGGAGGTCCGACGAGCACCACTTTGTTCTTCTCCACCAACACGGTGAGACAGCGGTCGCGGTTGATGACATCGCCGCAGCTGATCCGCCACACGCGACGCTCACCGACCGAACCGTGCAGCGGGTAGCGCTCGTCGGCATGGCGGCTGAGCGCGTTCACGCCCGGGTTCGACGCCGATCGGAGCAGTTCCACCGCTGATGTTTCCCTCCGTGCTCGTACGCTTACAACGAACTACATTGAGGGTTGTCGAACGAGATTGGAGCGGCACAGCGCCGATCGGCGGCCGTCCTACGTTAAACGGTCAACCGACTTCGGTCGGACCGATCAGGTTCGCCGATCAGCTCTTCTCACGGCTTGTGAAGTGCGCTTACGCTGCGTTCGACGCCCAGCGGACGGATGAGGGGGCGGAAATGAACTCGATCGGATCTCAGAATTCTCCCATCGACACGGACTGGTGGGAGGAACAAGAGATGCGAACCGCGCTCGCCGCGCGGGAGGTCAGTTCCGTCTACCGGCTGCTTCGTCGCCATGGCGTTTCCCAGCGCCAGATCGCGGCGATGACCGGTCAGTCGCAGTCCGAGGTGTCGGAAATCCTCAAAGGCCGTCAGGTCATGGCATACGACGTGCTCGCGAGGATCGCCGACGGACTGGGTGTCCCGAGGGGATACATGGGCCTCGCCTACGACGAAGTCACCGCCATACGTGTGGCGGTGTCGCGCGAGGCCTCGCAGCCTGAGGAGAGCGAAGAGGTGAAGCGTCGGGAGTTCCTGGCACACGCGGCCGCCGTCACGGTGGGCGCGAACGTGCTGGGCACCAACTCCGGGTCGTGGGTCTCGAACCCCGTCCAGACCCCAGCGCCCGGCCGCATCGGCATGACCGACGTGCGCCAGGTGGAAGCCGCCACCAGGGCGCTGCGGTCCCTCGACTACCAGTACGGCGGAGGTTTCTGCCGCGACGCGGTGGTGGCCCAGCTTTCGTGGGGTCAGCAGATGCTCGGCGCGTCCGGGCCGGAGCACGTCAAGCAGCGCCTGCACGTCGCGTTGGCCGACCTGCACAACCTCGCCGGGTGGACGTCATTCGACATCGGACTGACCGACTCGGCCCGCAACCACTTCGGCAAGGCGCTGGAACTGGCGAAGGCGGGCAACAATGAGCCGCTGGTGGCCAACATCCTGTACCGGATGGGCCGGGTCTATCTGCACGACGACTCGCCCAACGACGCGCTGAAGATGTTCCAGCTCGGACAGATCGCCGCGCAGGAGTCCGGTTCCGAACTCGCCGTGGCGGTGATCTGCGCGAACCAGGCATGGGCTTACGCGCTGATGGGGCAGAAGGATCAGTCGATGAAGCTCATCGGCCGTACCCGCGACGAGTTCGCCCGGTCCAACCCGGCCGAGGCCGAAGACTGGGTGAAGTTCTTCACCGACACCGATGTGCACGCCATGATCGGCACCGTCCACACGGTGCTGGCGCAGAAGGTCGACGTCACGCACACGAAGTTCGCCATCCCCGCGTTGATGAAGGCCATCGAGTCCTACGGCGACGACATGTCCCGCAGCAAGGCGTTCAACTTCGGCGCCCTGGCCACCAACCACCTGCTCGAAGGCGACATCGACCACGGCGCGAAGATCGGCCACCGCGCGGTCGACATGGCCAACATCATCAGGTCGAGCCGGGTCAGGGACCGACTGCAGCCCCTGCTGGCGGAGGCGAGCAAGCGCCGCAACAACGCTGACGCGCGCGATCTCGCCGAGCAGATCACCAAGCTCAGCGTGGCGTGACCGGGACTGGTTGCCGGGCCGCGGAGTGTGGGCGCGCGGTGACCCCGAGCGGCCTGTTCACCAAGGAGAACCTGCGGATCGCCCTGGCCGCGGTGTGTGTCGAGATCGGCGTCGACGCCGAGGGCGCCCGGTTGCTGCGGTTCACCAACAACGCCGTGTTCGAGTTGGCGAGCGCGCCGATCGTGGTGCGGATCGTCGGTTCGGTGGCGCTGCGGTACCGGGTGCGCAAAGTGGTGGGGGTGGCGCAGTGGCTCGCCGCGCACGACATCCCCGCTGTGCGGTTGGTGCCAGGGTTCGAGCAGCCGGTGCTTGTCGGGGACTACGCGGCGACGGTGTGGGTGGCTGTCCCGCCGGTCGAGGGAAAGCCGAGGCCCGCCGACCTGGCCCGACTGTTGCGGCTGGTCCACCGGCTGCCGCCGCCGGACGGCCTGCCGGTGTGGGACCCACTCGACGACGTGCGGCGCCGGATCGGTGAGGCCGAGGGGCTCGACGACGACGACGGCTCGTTCCTGCGAGGCCGGTGTGACGAGATCGAGCGGAAGTTGGCCGCGCTGGATTTCCCGCTCACCGCGGGTTTCGTGCACGGGGACGCGCACCTGGGCAACCTCATCCTGTCGGCGCAGGGGCCGCTGCTGTGCGACTTCGACTCAAGTTGCGTCGGCCCGCCGGAGTGGGACCTGACTCCGTTCGCCGTCGGGGTGCGCCGATTCGGTGAGCCGGTGGCGGACTATGCCGAACTGGTCAGCGGGTACGGCTTCGACGTCACTCGATGGGATGGGTTTTCGGTCCTGCGCGAGTTACGGGAATTGAAATTGATCACCAGCGTGTTACCCATCATGAACAGCAGTCCCGTGGTCCGTCCTGAGCTGCTCAGACGGTTGCGGGACGCCCGCGCGGGCGACCTGTCCGCACGGTGGACGCGCTACACATAGCTCTTGGGTTCGGCTGAAGGTGGCGCCTTCCGCGGTAACGGAGGGCGGTGTGGGTGCGAATGGACGGACACCGGGGACGGAGACGCTCGGTTCGCCACCTTCGTCCTACTGTGTGTATTCGACTTTAGCGAGGCGATTCGATGGGTCAGCCCTCACGCGGGAAGGCGGGCGACGCGCTGAAGTCGGCGCGCATCCTCGACGAGATCGTCGCCGGACAGCTGGCGATCGTGGCCAGACTGTCCGAGGGCCGTCGGTCGCTCGCCGCCGATCACCTGGCCGAACTGGTCATGTTGGCGCAGACTTACCGGCATTACGCGCGCGGCTGGATCAGCCGCCGGGAACTCGACCGCCGTGGCCGTCAAGCCACCGAGCGGTTGGGTGCGCTGCGTCAACCCAGCCCCGATTCGGCGCATTTCACCGAACAGGACTAACCGCTCGGCGTTCCTCCATCTGCCAATCCACCTTGGCCGATGTGGTTGTCATAGCTGGTGCGGTGCCCGGTGAACGGTGTCAACCGGGCGCCAAGCGCAAGTTGTCCACAGGTGCCTGTGGATAACGATCCACAGGTGTGGACAACTGGGGACAGTTCGGTCAGGACACCGGAGCGCGGGTGAGGACCACCGCGAAGCCGAAGGCCAGGCCCATGACCGCCAGTTCCAGCCCCGCCCACCCCAGCAGCGCGGTCCGTCGGTGGGCCAGAACGCCCGGCAGCAACCGCCAGCGGATGTGGGCCCCCAACACGGCGAGCCCCACCAGGCACATGATCTTCAGCACGACCAGGATTCCGTAGCCGGTGCCGAACAGGCCCGCGATCAGCCCGTAGGTCGGACTCACCGCCAGCTCGACCAGGCCGTTGAACAGACCGGTCGCGCCCGCCACGATCAGGCAGATCGTGGCCAGCTTGGAGAACCGGGGCAACGCCTGCGCGAGCAGCGTCCGATTGGCCACGAGCAGGACCACCACCGCACCGAGCCCGCCCGTCCACGCGGCCGCGCTCATGACGTGCAGTTCCATCGAAATCATCGTGAAGTCGTGCCAGCGCCAGTTGGTCGCGTGGCCGGTGACCGGCAGCGGCAACAGCGCGAACAACGCGGCGGCGGCTCGCAGCTCGGCGGGCACGGATTCACCGACCCGAACCGACCACAGCGACAGCGCGAACGAGAGCAGTGCGAACACGGCCACGAACATCAGCGCTCGGCCCGCGCCGACCGTGCCGATGTAGTCGAACACCGCGCCTGGAGAGACGTTCTGTTCCGGCCGCAGCTCGGCGGTCTGCAGGACCAACGCGACAAGCGCGCAGGCCGCCCAGACCAACGCGCCGACCATCGCCGCGCGACGGGCCAACGCCAACACCGGTTCGGCCTGTCTCGGCCGCTCGAACCCGATGAGCAGCGGGAGCAGGCACAGCCCGACCGTGACCACCGCGGCCATGTCGAGCAGAACGCGCACGATCGGCAGACCGACCCGGACCACCGCGTCCGGCTCAGGCAACCCCGGGATCGGCTCGGTTGCGATGATCGCCATGCCGATGAGCACGCCGACGATCGCGGACCCGACGAGAACCGTCGCGAGGTGATACCGGGGCAACGCGGTGGTCCGGGTCTGGGTCATTTCGCCGTGCCTCCACCCATCCGCAGCGCCAGGAAGACGCCCGCGCCGAGCAGGACAACCGCGCCGACGATCCACCCCCAGATGGGCACGCCGCTGTCGCCGGAGGCCCCGGCCGTGGTGTTCGAGGACGGCTGCTGCGCCTTGGGGGGCGCGGGCGTGCCGTTGCCGTCCTTGGTGAGAGTGAACTTCAACTCGCCGGACACCGGGTGCCCGTCGGCGGAGAGGATGCGATAGCCCACCCGGTAGTCGCCCGCCGGGCCCAGCTCACGCATCGCGATCGACACGATGTTGCCGCGCACGGCCGCCGTGCCCTCCTGCCATTGACTGTCGTCCTTCGGGCCGATGACGACAATCGAGTTGATGTTCTCCCCACCCTGCACAGGCTGATCGAAAGTCAGCTCAAGCTGCGACGGCCCGGCGTCGACGGACGCCCTGTCCGCCGGATTGCTGCCGACGAGCTGGTTGTGCGCCAACGCGGGCGTGGCCAATCCGATCAGTGCGAACAGCGCCACCACGACGGCGGCACCCGCGCGTCCGAGACCACGCATCGTCTACTCGCCCGCTTTCGCGGCCGAGGTGAGCCTGCGCG
>JALZNB010000539.1 GCA_030857905.1 Actinomycetota bacterium | reverse complement strand
CGCGCAGGGTGAGCAGGAGCTCCCCCGCGCGCCGGGCCAAATCTGCTGCCAACCACGCGTCAACGGACATGTCACTATCTTCCGCCATCTCCGGGGCGGCTCGTCTACGCTCTGGCCCGACGCCGGGCGGTCCGTTGTGGAGCTTGGGCGCGGGGGAGTGCGGAACCGGGGGGTGGTTCCGCACGTCTACCCGTCGAATTCACACTCATGAGGGGAAACCATGGCGGACATCGAGTACCGGTTCGGCACCGGCGAAGGCGATCCCAACGTCCACCACGGCCAGGCGAACGTGGATGTCGACGGCGACGGCGCGACCGACGCCATCGCGGTCGACTTCGACGGCGACGGCCGCTACGACGACGCCATGTGGGACTCGGATGGTGACGGCGTCGCCGACACCGCGCTGCTCGACACCGACAACGACGGCGTCGCCGAGTCGGCCTACTCCGACCCCAGCGGCGAGGGCACCTGGAACGCCAAGGGGCAGGGCGGCAACCCAGAGCCCGAGGCCCCGTCCGCCGAGCAGCCCGCGGAGAGCAAGGAAGCCACCCCCGGCGACGACACGGCCCCCGTCGACGCGGGCGGCGCGGAGCAGCCCGCAAGCGAAACGGAAGACCCCGACAAGGGCGATGCGGGCGCCGAGAGCGAAGACGTCGAGGTCTCCTCGACCGACACCGAGGCAGACGCGGGCGAGTTCGAGAACCAGCCCGCCGAAGACACCGCGAGCGAATTCGACTCGGAAGACTCCGGCGACACCCACTCGGCCGAGACCGACAACACGGCCACGGACGACCCGACCGAGCCCACCATCGACGACGAGATCGAAGACCTGTTCACCAAGGAAACCGAAGCCGACTCAGCGGTCGGCGACGACGCCTCAGACCTCTTCGACTCCCTCCAGCCGGACGAAACCGATCAGGCCCTCACCGACTGGTACGCCGACCTGGAATCCTGACCCCGCAGCCGGGTGCCCACGCGGGCACCCGGACCGCGCCACCTCGTGTCCCGTCCGCCCGCGCCGTCGTCGAACGCGACCCGAAGTCGGCCAGCGTGGTCGGAGTCACTCAACCCGGCTCAAAAGTTGATCGACATGCTCTCGAGCCCAGCGGCTCGCGATCTCACCCTCACCTGTCGCTCAGGCGATTCATCAAGGTGGCTTACCCATCGCAGGTCAGGGATGCGGTCCGATCGTGACGATGGTGATTTGGCCATCGTCAGGCCCATAGATCCACCAGATACGCCACGCCGAAGGCGTTCCGTTCTCGACGTAGGACTCCCACAGCGTGACGCCCCCGGGACCAGGGACCGACTGGTAGTCGTGCGAACGAAGGCCAGGATGCCGCGGTCCTGCCTGCTCCAACAGTCGCAGAGCCTTGCGAACCTTTTTCAACTTGGTCGCATACTGCTGTTTCGCTCGAAGGTCCTCGACGACCTTCTCGGCCTCGCGCGTGTAGTGCAACGCGAACGGTGGAGCACTCACGCTTCTTCGGCATCCTCATCGTCGTCAGCCGTCACCCAGTCCAACGGCCGGGCGTTGCCCTCGGCCGCGTCAGCCAAGCCGCGGAACAGCGAGGCCCGCAGTGCGTCGTTCTCCCAAACGAGCAACTCTCGCTTGGGGATGCTCGCGAGGGGAACGAGCAGGATCAGACCGTCGTCGTTCATCGAGACCGCGTAGCGGTCGTTCTTCGTCGCGCCCGCCTTGCCGACGGCTACGCGCGCGCGCTCGTCGGCGGTCACCTCGGCAACCGGACGAAAGCCTCCCATGGTGGTCATGTTCCTCCTCCCGACACCGCCCAGTGTACCCCATAATGGGTATGTGGGCAACGCCCACACATCCCCGACGGCCGCGCACGAAATACCCAGTCACAATGGAAACGTGACATCGCGGACCCATGCGCTCCAGATCGGCCCATTCGAAGTCGATCCGGCGGTCGTGCTCGCGCCCATGGCGGGCATCACCAACGTGGCGTTTCGGACCCTGTGCCGCGAGTTCGGCAGCCCCACCTCGCTCTACGTCTGCGAGATGATCACCGCCCGGGCCATCGTCGAGCGCGATCCGAAGACCATGGAAATGATCACTTTCGGCGCCGACGAACACCCCCGCTCCATGCAGCTCTACAGCGTCGACCCGGCCAACATGCGCGAGGCTGTCAAGATCATCGCGGCCGAGAACCTCGCGGACCACATCGACATGAACTTCGGTTGCCCGGTGCCCAAGGTGACGCGCAAGGGCGGTGGCGCGGCGTTGCCGTTCAAGCGGCGGTTGTTCGCCGACATCGTCGCGGCGGCGGTGCGCAACGCGGAGCCCGCGGGCATTCCGGTCACCGTCAAGTTTCGGGTCGGCATCGATGACGAGCACATCACCTATCTGGACGCGGGTCGGATCGCGGAGGCCGAGGGGGCTGTCGCGGTGGCGTTGCACGCGCGGACGGCGGCGCAGCGGTATTCCGGGCAGGCCGACTGGTCGCGGATCGCGCGGTTGAAGGAAGCCGTCACGACCATCCCCGTGTTGGGCAACGGCGACATCTTCAGCGCGGCGGACGCCCTCAAGATGGTGGAACAGACGGGGTGCGACGGAGTGGTGGTCGGCCGCGGATGCCTCGGCAGGCCGTGGTTGTTCCGGGAGTTGCACGCCGCGTTCACGGGGCGGCCGATTCCCGACGGTCCGAACCTCGGTGAGGTCGGCCGCATCCTGTTCCGGCACGCGACGCTGCTCGCCGAGCATCTCGGGGCCGAGAAAGGGTTGCGTGACCTGCGCAAACACATGGCCTGGTACCTGCGGGGGTTCCCGATCGGCTCGGAGTCGCGCCAGCGGTTCGCGTTGGTCAGCGGGCTCGACGAGTTGGCCGAGTTGATCGGCCAGCTCGACCGGGACGCGCCTTACCCCGCCGACGCCGAGGGCCCCCGGGGCAGGCAAGGATCGCCGGGGAGGGTCGTGCTTCCGGAGGGGTGGCTGGACGACCCGGAGGACACCGCGGTGCCGGTCGGCGCCGAACTGATGCACTCGGGGGGCTGAGCGATGCGCCGCGCGTTGGCGATCTTGTTGGTCGCGGTGAGCGCGGCGGGCTGCTCGACGAGTGTGCAAGGCCGTGCCGTGCGATCGCAGGCCGCGAGTGCTCCCGATCAGGAACGCGAGATCATCGGCCGCTACTTCGACGACCTGAACGAGTCGGGCGCGGACGGCCCGAGCGTGCAGCGCGATTTTCTTCGACGCACCCAACATCCCGACTACGACGACCGCTTCTGCGACCTCGGTGGTCTCGTCCTGGCCATCGAGCCCGCGTTGTCCACGTTGCGCGCCGACGCCAAGTGGAAGCCGGAGAAATCGACAAAACGCCCACGCGGTTCGGTCTATGTCGTCGGGGTCTCGGTCAAGATCCGCCGCGACAACGCGACGCTGGCCGAGCAGATCGGCTCGCAACGCGTCGTGGTGCTCGACGGCAAGGCGTATGGCTTCACACCGTGCCCCACCGAGTGAAGGCCCATTCGGGTGATACCGTCCGCGACTTTTTCCCGGCTTTTTCGGCCTCCATCACTGGAATGGAGCAGTGCCGGGTACACCAGTAGAGGGAATTACCCCCTTCAAGCGTCCTGCCGGCTCAAGCGAGCCCTCCTTCAGGACGACACACACGTACAAGGGAGGTGACCACGGTGGCCGTTCTGGGACGAGGTGTCGCCGAGCCCGACCCCGACCAGCGGGATGCCGCGTGGCGGGAGCACCGGGCGGGCGAACCGACCACTGCGCTGTGGCACGCGGCGCTGTCCGAGCGTGGGGAGTCCCTGGACACCGACCCGCCCGCCGACGCGGGCAATCTGGTCAGCCTGCACGAGTCGATCGCCGCGCTGCTGGCCTCACGCGGGCAGTATCGGCAGGCCTATCAGCATCTGCGTGCCGCGCTCGACCTGATGTCGGAGCTCAGCGAGCCGCCGCAGATTCCCGAGCAGTTCCGTCGCGAGGTGGATCGGTTGCGCCGGGAACACGCGGAGGCGCACGAGCAGAGCATCCGCGACAGCCTGACCGCCAGCTATAACCGCCGCTACCTCGACCAGCGTCTCGTTGAGGTCGTCGCGGAGCAGGGCAGGGCGAAGGGGCTCGCTGTCGCGCTCGTCGACCTCGATTGGTTCAAGCAGGTCAACGACACATTCGGGCATCTGGTCGGCGACCGGGTGTTGCAGCGTGTTGTGGAGTTGCTACAGCTGAACCTGCCGGAGGGCGCGTTCTGCGCCCGCTATGGCGGCGAAGAATTCGTGCTTGTGCTGCCCGGCGTCGACACGGCAACCGCGCTGGCGGTCGCCGAGGCCGCGCGCGCCAGGGTGGAGGACTACGCCTGGTCCGGTCTCGTGCTCGGGCTCCGGGTCACGGTCAGCATCGGCCTCGCCTACGAACCGGCCATCCGCGTGGTGGACGACACACCTGGTTCGCCTGAGCGTCAGCTCCGCGAGGCTGACAGCCTGCTCTACACCGCGAAGCAGTCCGGCCGCAACGCCGTCGCCTACCTGCGTGACGGCAAGCCTCACCTGGCAGGACAAGCGGCGGGGAGACGAGCGGTCACCGTTCCGAGGGCGCTCGCCCGCTAAGGCGACGCAGCGCTGCCCCGAACATCAACCCGTCACCCAATCGGGCTAAGCACTGCGGCGGTTCCGCGTACTGAAAGTGAGCAATGTGCGGACTACGCTCGTCATGGATCTTCATCGGCCGTACTATCACGGGCGCAATCTTTGAACATTGACACGTTCGAGTAGCCAGCGGACTCCGGCGCTACAACGTGTTGGCGCAACCACCTGACAACGCTTCACGTAGTACCTCGGAAGGAGCACGGGTGCCTGACGACAACGACCTCGACGGCGCCCCGACTCCCGCACCCGGCGGCAAGCGCCGGGCGCCCGAGCCGGAGCAACCTCGACGCAGACGGCGGTCGATGGACGGCGCGGGCGGGGTCAGCGTCTCCGACCTCGTCGAGCGGCACACGGGGTCCAGGAACAACCTGCGGCCGGTGTCCGAGGATTCGGCGCGACACCAGGACGAGCAGAAGTCCGAGTTCCCGGCCGCGGCCGACATCTCACCGCAACCTCCGGCACGACACGCGGACGACACCCCCGCGGGCCGTCACACCGACGCTCCCCAGGACTCCGAGGGTTGGCCCACGGAACCCGCCACGGCCTATCACGCGGCCGTCGAGGCACCGACGGGCCGTCGCGCGAAGGCGGAGGAACCCCCGCAGGCACCGGCGAAGACCGGCCGTCGCCGTGTACCCGAAGCGGAGTCCGGCCGTCGACGGGCCCCGGAGCCGGTCGACACACCCGAGCAGGGGCAGCGCGGCCGTCGCTCAGCTCCTGACGAGCCAGAAGCCCCGCGCGCCTCGCTCTCCGACGCCTTTCCTCGGGCCACCGAAGAGTCCCGCCCAGATGGCGCGACCAGCACTTTCCCGGCTGACGACCTGCGTGATCCTCGGCCAGGCGAGCCGAGGAAGCCGGACTCGTTGTTTCCCCTTGCCACACCGGCAGCGGAGAACGGACGAGCCCGGCGAAGCGCCGATCCCGCCGAGACCGGACGCAGGGGCGGGCCGTCGCCTGCCGATGTCGTTCCCCCGGCCCGACCCGGTGAGGCGGGCGCCAAGGATGTCGGCGGCCGACCTCCAGTCGGGCGCCCGACTGACCAGGGTGCGCCGAACACCAGCCAGCGTCTGCCCGTGCCCGGTGGCGCGGCCCCGGAGGCCGAACTCTCCGTCGAGGCCCGCCGACTCCTTCGCCAGGGCAGAAATCCGCAGCCCGTCGTCATCCCCGATCCGCCGCCCGTCGCCGAGCGACCGATCCCGGCAGGCCCCGTGCCGACGGTCATCCCGGCCGACATGGTCCGCCAGGCCACCGGCCAGTACCCCACCAGCCAGTTGGCCAACGACGAGCCTGCTCCGCGCGCCAAACGCGCCGAGGCCTCCGCCCAGCGAGAAGCACAGCCCGTACAGCGTCCCGTCCAAGGCGGCG
>JALZNB010000496.1 GCA_030857905.1 Actinomycetota bacterium | reverse complement strand
GTCGTCAGATCACCAACCGCGTTCGCGCCATTCGCTCAGCTTCGGGCGTTCGTTGCCCAAGGTCGAGTCGTCGCCGTGGCCGGGATAGAACCACGTGTCATCAGGCAGTTCGCCGAACACCCGCGATTCCAGGTCGTCCAACAGACTGGTGAAGTCCTCGGGACCCGCTGTCTTCCCCACTCCGCCGGGGAACAAGGAGTCGCCGGTGAACAGGTGGGGGATGCCGCCGGGATCGCGGTACAGCAGCGCGATGGAGCCGGGTGTGTGTCCGCGGAGGTGGATGACCTCCAGCGTGACGTCCCCCACCTCAACCGTGTCCCCGTGCTCCACGAAGCGGTCCGGCGGTACCGGCAATGGTCCGGCGTCGGCGGCGTGGGCGATGGTGTTTGCTCCGTACGAGCCCGCGATGGCGCCGAGGGCCTGCCAGTGGTCGCCGTGTTGGTGGGTGGTGACGATGGTGCGCAGGGTGGGGCGGTCCTGGCCGTACCCGATGATGTCGGAGATGCGTTCCGGGTCGTTGGCCGCGTCCACCAGCAGGGCTTCCTGGGTGGCGCGGCAGGTGAGCAGGTAGGCGTTGTTGTCCATGGGGCCGACCGACACCTTGGTGATGGTCAGCGCGTCCAGGGTGCGGCGGGCCGCTGGGCCGCCAGGGGTCACATGGCCGGTGTAGTCATCGACGAGGTCCACGGTCGCTGACGGTAGTCTGCGCGCCACCGTTTGTTCCACCTGCTTGGGCGGTCCTCGGGTGTGGGTCTTATCCTGTTACCTGAGCGTGATCTGAAATTGACCATCTGTCGCCGACCCCTGTGAGATCGTGCGGAACTTCGAGACAGCGAACCAGACGCGGTCCCCGCGGAAGATCAGCTGGGACCTGCTGCGAGTGCTGGCCGTCTACTCCGTGGTCGTCCAGCACATCACCCATCAATCGCCGATCAACCATCCCGAGTTGGGGCCGTACCCGTTCGTTCTGCCGCTCCAGTTCGGCGCCAGCACGTTGATGGTGTTGTCGGCGTTCTTCGTCTGTGTGACGGTGCGTCGGGGGCAGCCGGGGCGCTGGTTGTGGAATCGGCTGGCCAGGCTGTTGCCCGCCTACCTGCTCGCTGTCGTGGTCACTTACGGAATTTCCCGTGCGGTGACACCGTTGTTCGGTTGGTATGTGCCGACACCGCATGACCTGTTGGGCAACCTGTTGTTGATTCAGGCATGGTCGCCGGAGTTCCACTGGATCGACGCCTCCTACTGGACGCTTCCCGTGCAGGTCATGGCTTTCGTCATGGCCGCGTTGCTGTGGCCTCGGCGTTGGACGCACGGTCGGGCGGTACCGGTCCTGCTGTGGACGCTTGTCTTGGCGCCGCTGGTGATCCGGTTCCTGTGGCGCGGCGACGACGCCGACCAGTGGGTCAAGTCGATGTTCGACGGCCTCGCGCTGCACCGGGTGGCGTTGTTCGGCGTCGGTGTCGCCATCTGGCTCTACACCAGCAAACGGCTCTCCAGCGTGCACCTTGGCACGTACCTTGTCGCAGCCTTGGTCGCGCAGGACGCTCACTCGTACTTCGTCGACACCTGGTCGACTTTGGCGTTCGGCGCCATCCTGCTCGGGGTGGTCGCGGCGGCCAACGGTCCTGATTGGACAGTCTTCCGGTTGTTGTCCCGGCCGATCACGTGGCTCGGTGGCATCACCTTCGGCGTCTACCTCGTCCATCAGGAGTTGGGGTTCGTGCTCGCCCGGTTCCTGCTCGACGCCGGTGTCGGGCCGCTGGGTCGGATCGTCGCCTGCGTGAGCATGGCGATCCTTCTCGGTTGGGCGATGACGCGCCTGGTCGAGCAACCGGCACACCGCTGGCTTACGGCCACCGGTCCCGCGGCGGTGGGCCGTGCGCGCCGGGGGATGACCTCTGTCGTAGCGGCTCTGCGCGAGCTACCGCAGGTTCCTCAGCCCCACGGTCCCAGCTTCGGCGGAGTGCCGATGAGGGCCGAGCCGTCGCCGCGCTCGGTGATCCACGCGAGCACGTCGGCGGCGGAACCCTGCACCTCACGCGACTTGGCCTGGGTCGCGATGGCCAGCTCCCAGGTCCGCTGACGCCCGTCCGGCAAATCGACGAGCAGGCGGACCGCTCCACCCTCGCCCGAATGCTTGCGCAAGGCCGTGTCCAACATCAGATCGAGGTGCGCGGGCGTGACAGCGGTGAAGTCCTGGCCCGCGTCGAGATCCATCAGGTGCGTCCACACCTCGAAGAGGCGCACCTCCGGGATCTCCGCCGCGGCCAGCGGCCGACCGGACGGATGGGTGATCAGCGACGACCAGTCCGTGTCACTCAATCGGGCGGCTTCGCTGTGCCATCGCTCACACGCTGCCATGAGGTCTTCGCGCTGGACCTGGGCCACCCGGCGGGCGCCGTCCGCGATGTCGGCGTCCCGGTCGGCCCGGCTGAGGTAGGCCGGATGCTCGATCCCGGTGCGTGCCCAGGTCAGCAGGTTGACCAGCGCGTCGGCGTTGCGGGCGAGGTGGGTGACCACGTGCCCCCGGGTCCACCCGGGAAGCAGGGAGGGGGCGGCGTAGTCGGTGGTGCTCAGGCTCGCGACCACACTGAGAAGTACCTCGGTCGCCTCCTGGACCGCCACCAGCGTGGCCGCGGCCCGTTCTGCCAGGGGCACCCCGACGCCCGTACCCTGGTCTGGCTGCTCTGCGTGGCTCAAGGAGATGTTCGACGGCGTGCTCGACCCAGTCATGAAAAGCCCCTGACGGTCTTGGTATGAATGGCGTAGCGGCGCTGCCGTGACCAGGGTAGGCGATTCGACCTGCTCGGCGGTACCGCTTCGTGGGTGCACGACCGAACGTGCTTCGGCAGAATTGTCGGTGCCTCGCTCTAGCATCGGGGCCGCCATCGGCATGTGCACTCCACCCGCGAGGCAGTACACCGATGAGCAGGCAGCTCACCAGCGAAGACCGTGCGGTACCCGAGCAGGACCGCGCGCCCATCGACCCGCACGACCGAAGGGATCTGGAGTGGCCGACCGTCTCGTCGTTCGCGGCGCCAGGGAGCACAACCTGCGGGGCGTCGACATCGACCTGCCCCGCGACAGCCTGATCGTGTTCACCGGCCTGTCCGGTTCGGGCAAGTCCAGCCTCGCGTTCGACACGATCTTCGCCGAGGGCCAGCGCCGCTACGTCGAATCGCTCTCGGCCTACGCCAGGCAGTTCCTCGGCCAGATGGACAAGCCCGACGTCGACTTCATCGAGGGCCTCTCGCCCGCGGTGTCCATCGATCAGAAGTCGACCAGCCGCAACCCCCGGTCGACGGTCGGCACGATCACCGAGATCTACGACTACCTGCGCCTGCTCTTCGCCCGCGCGGGCAAGCCGCACTGCCCGACCTGTGGCGAGGCGATCAGCAAGCAGACCCCGCAGCAGATCGTCGACCAGGTGCTCGCGATGGAGAACGGGGTCCGCTTCCAGGTGCTCGCGCCGATCGTGCGCGGCCGCAAGGGCGAGTACGTCGACCTGTTCGCCCAGTTGCAGACCCAGGGCTACTCGCGCGCGGTGGTCGACGGCACGGTCCACTCGTTGGCCGACCCGCCGAAGCTCAAGAAGCAGGAGAAGCACGAGATCGCGGTCATCATCGACCGTCTCAGCGTCAAGTCCAGTTCCAAGCAGCGGCTCACCGACTCGGTGGAGACCGCGCTACGCCTGGCGGACGGCCTGCTGGAGTTGGAGTTCGTCGACCTGCCGGACAACGACCCGCACCGGATTCGCGGCTTCTCCGAGCACCTGGCCTGCCCCAACGGCCATCCGCTCGGTGTGGAAGACCTGGAGCCGCGCTCGTTCTCCTTCAACTCGCCCTATGGCGCGTGCCCGGAGTGCAGCGGCATCGGCGTGAAGAAGGAAGTCGACCCAGAGCTTGTCGTTCCCGACGACGAGCTGTCCCTCGGCGACGGCGCGATCGCGCCGTGGGCGGGCGGACAGACCGCCGAGTACTTCAGCAGGCTGCTCGGCGCTGTCGGCGACGCCGTCGGTTTCCGGATGGACACCCCGTGGCGCCGACTGCCCGCCAAGGCGCAGAAGGCGGTGCTGCACGGCGTCAGCGACCAGGTGCACGTCACCTACAAGAACCGCTATGGCCGTGAGCGCTCCTACTACGCGGCTTTCGAGGGCGTGATCCCGTTCCTTGAGCGGCGTCAGGAGCAGACCGACTCGGAGTACATGCGGGAGAAGTACGAAGGCTATATGCGTGAGGTCCCGTGCCCCGTGTGCAAGGGCGCCCGGCTCAAGCCGGAGATCCTCGCGGTCACCCTCGCCCACGGTCGCCAGGGCGACCGGTCCATCGCCGAGGTGTCGGCGATGTCGATCGGCGAGTGCTCGTCGTTCCTCGACGGGCTCAAGCTCGGCAGGCGCGAGTCCATGATCGCGGGCGCCGTGCTCAAGGAGATCCAGGCCAGGCTGCGGTTCCTGCTCGACGTCGGCCTCGACTACCTCTCCCTGGACCGGGGCTCGGGCACCCTCTCCGGTGGCGAAGCGCAGCGCATCCGGTTGGCCACGCAGATCGGTTCCGGCCTGGTCGGCGTGCTCTACGTGCTCGACGAACCGTCGATCGGCCTGCACCAGCGCGACAACCACCGGCTCATCGAGACGCTGACCCGACTGCGCGACCTGGGCAACACCCTGATCGTCGTCGAACACGACGAGGACACCATCAGGATGTCCGACTGGATCGTCGACATCGGCCCGGGCGCGGGTGAGCACGGCGGCAAGGTCGTGCACAGCGGCACGTTCAAGGACCTGTTGAAGAACAAGGAATCCCTGACCGGCGCCTATCTGGCGGGTCGCAGCGAGATCCCGCTGCCCACGGTGCGCCGAGGCGTCGACAAGAAGCGTCAGCTCACCGTCGTCGGCGCGCGCGAGCACAACTTGCGCGGCATCGATGTCTCCTTCCCGCTCGGCTGTCTGGTCGCGGTGACCGGGGTGTCCGGCTCCGGCAAGTCGACGCTGGTCAACGACATTCTGGCCACTGTCCTGGCGAACAAGCTCAACGGCGCCCGCCAGGTGCCGGGCAGGCACACCCGCGTGCGCGGTCTCGACCAGCTCGACAAGCTGGTCCAGGTCGACCAGTCGCCGATCGGCCGCACCCCACGCTCCAACGCGGCGACCTACACCGGCGTGTTCGACCACGTCCGCAAGCTCTTCGCCTCCACGACCGAGGCGAAGGTGCGCGGCTACCAACCGGGCCGGTTCTCCTTCAACGTCAAGGGCGGCCGCTGCGAGGCGTGTGCGGGCGACGGCACGATCAAGATCGAGATGAACTTCCTGCCGGACGTGTACGTGCCGTGCGAGGTGTGCAGGGGCGCCCGGTACAACCGGGAGACCCTGGAGGTGCACTACAAGGGCAAGACGGTCGCCGAGGTCCTCGACATGCCGATCGAGGTGGCCGCGGAGTTCTTCGAGCCGATCAAGTCCATCCACCGTCACCTCAAGACCCTGGTCGACGTCGGCCTCGGCTACGTCCGCCTCGGCCAGCCCGCCCCGACCCTGTCCGGCGGCGAGGCCCAACGCGTCAAACTGGCCAGCGAACTCCAGAAGCGCTCGACCGGCAAGACGGTCTACATCCTCGACGAACCGACCACCGGCCTGCACTTCGAGGACATCCGCAAACTGCTCGGCGTGATCAACGGCTTGGTGGACAAGGGCAACACGGTCATCGTGATCGAGCACAACCTCGACGTCATCAAGACCGCCGACTGGGTTGTCGACATGGGACCGGAGGGCGGTTCCGGCGGTGGCATGGTGATCGCCGAGGGGACACCGGAGGACGTGGTCAAGGTCAAGGCCAGCTACACCGGGTAGTTCCTGGCCAAGGTGCTCTGACCCGCGGGGCGGACGCTCCAGC
>JALZNB010000482.1 GCA_030857905.1 Actinomycetota bacterium | reverse complement strand
CCCGAGTTCGGCCCGCTGGCGCCGCGAGGTGAGCAGGCTCGCGCGGTTGGTCGATGGCGGCGCCAAGGCACAGGACGCGGCACTGGTCACCGCTCTCGCGCACCCGGAACGCCTGGCACGCAGGCGTTCCAAGGGCAACCCCGTCTATCTGATGGCAGGCGGCACCGCGGTGGAACTGCCGAAGGACAGTGGTCTCGGCGACCCGGAGTGGCTGGCCGTGGCGGTGGCCGACCGGCCGCCCGGCGCCGCCCACGGCCGGGTCCGGCTCGCCGCCCGCGCCGACGAGGACCTGGCGGTCCGGGCCGCGCCCGCCCTGGTGACCACGGCCGACGAGGTCACCTGGACCGACGACGTGGTCGCCAGGCGGGTCCGCAAGCTGGGCGCGATCATGCTGCACGAGAAGCCATTGGCCACCCCACCCGCCGACGCCGTGCGCGCCGCGGTGCACGAGGGCTTGCGGCGCAACGGCTTGGCGCTGGTTCGCTTCGACAACCGCGCCCGTTCCCTGCGTGAGCGGCTGCGCCTGCTGCGTCGTGTCATCGGTGATCCGTGGCCGGATGTCGATGACGACACGCTGATCGCCGCGGCGGATTCGTGGCTCGGCAGCGCGAAGGACCGCGCGAGCCTGAAGAGAATCGACATGACGCAGGCGCTGCGGACGCTGTTGCCGTGGCCCGCGGCGACCCGCCTAGATGAACTGGTGCCCGAGCGGGTCGAGGTCCCGTCCGGGTCGAAGATCCGCATCGACTACGCCGCCGACCCGCCCGCCCTGCCGGTGAAGGTCCAGGAGGTGTTCGGCTGGACCGAGAGCCCGACGATCGTGGACGGCAGGGTGCCGCTGGTGCTGCATCTACTCACCCCGGCGGGCAGGCCGACCGCGGTGACCGGTGACCTCGCCTCGTTCTGGGCGACCGGCTATCCGCAGGTCCGGGCCGAGTTGCGCGGCCGATACCCGAAGCACCGCTGGCCGGATGACCCGCTGGCGGCGGCCCCGTCCGCGCACAGCATCCAACGTGGGCAACGTCGATGACCGGCGGTGTCGAGACAAATGCCGCGATGGACGAGACAGCACGGTCCCGGCAGGTCATGCTTGCCCGGTGCGAACGCGAGCTCCGGCAGCCACCGGCTTCTTCTTCCGGTTGGTCCTAGTACTCAAGGGCGCCGACGGCGTCCTCCAGGTTCTCGGCGCGCTGCTGCTGGTGGTGATTCCCCCATCGGTGATCGCGGGTGTGGCCAACGCGGTGATCACCCGCGACCTCCTCGGCGACCACGACGGCACGCTCTCCCACCACCTTTCCCGCGCGGCGCAGCATTTCGGCGACGGGAGCACCAGGACGTTCGCGATCCTCTACCTGCTGCTGCACGGTTTGGTGAAGCTCGGTCTCGTGGTCGCCCTGCTGCGCCGGATCGCGGCGGCGTACCCGGTGGCGTGTGTGGTCCTCGGGGCGTTCGTGGTCTACGAACTGCTGCGCTCGGTCCGCACGGGCTCGATCGGACTGCTGGCCTTCGCGGCCGTCGACATCGTGGTCATCGTGCTCGTGTGGCGCGAGTATCGGCGCCTGCGCGCGGAGCGAAAGCGGCCCGCGACCATTTAGCGCAACGATGTCACGCAGTGGGTAATCCGCTCGCGACCACATCACCCATTCAGCGAGTAATGGGAATATCACTGTCAGCGACGTCCTGAGTAGGTCCGCATTCGCCCCCACGGTGACCTCAGAAAGGACATCGGTCCACCATGCGCAGCCACACCCATTCTCGAAGACGCGCCCTGGCCGCCTTGACCTGCACCGCGCTGACTCTTCCCCTGCTCGCCACCCCCGCCTCCGCGGTCCCGGTCCCCGGACTGGACGTGCTCTACACCGAGGACGCCGATTTCGACCAGGGTGCCCTGCAGGACGTCAACCACGACGCGCCGAACAACGATCAGCTCCAGCTTGACCGGACCAGTGCGTTCTTCCCCTACGTCAACGTCGCCGCGTCCGCTCGGGGCACGATGGTCCGCATCGACGTCAACACCGGCGAGATCGTCGGCGAATGGCTCTCGGCACCCGATGGTCGGGGCCGCAACCCCTCCCGCACCACGGTCGACAAGCTCGGCAATACCTGGCTCTCCAATCGAAACGAGGCCGACGGGGGCAAAGGCTCGGTGACCAGGGTCGGCGTCATCGTCGGCGGCACCAGGGTCGACTCGACCGGCGCACCGGCCGCCGCCGGAGACTTCCTGGCGGGCCCGTTCGCCTACAACACCTGCCAGGACCGCGATGCCGACGGTCTGATCGCCACCAGCCGGGGCCTCACCGACATCCGCCCGTGGACGAACGCGGGCGGGCGGACAACAACGGCGGCGTCACCACAGCCGCCGACGAGTGCGTCATCAACTACACCCGGGTCACCGGAAGCGCGACGCGCACCGTGGCGGTGGACGCCGAGAACAACCTGTGGACCGGCGGTCTCGACCGGGATCACGAGAAGCTCGACGGCAGCTCCGGCCAACCGGTGCCCGGCACACAGATCAACTTCGGGTGTGGTGGCTACGGCGGCCTCATCGACCAGGCGGGCACCTTGTGGTCCGCGCTCAGCGGTGGCCAGTTGCTGCGTTACGTTCCCAGCGCCAACACCGGCGCCTGCCTCGACGGCACCCACGGCGACTACGGCCTCGGTCTCGACCCGAACACCGCCGAGATTTGGTATTCGTTCTTCTCCGGCAACCGGATCGCCAAGCTCGCCCCGGACGGCACCGTCCTCGGTGTGTTCGCCCACGGCGCGCAGAACGCGCAGGGCGTGGCGGTCGACCGTGACGGCAACGTCTGGGTCGCGCACTCGCTCAACGGCGCGACAACGGTCGGCCACCTGCGCACGGATGGCACCTATGTCGGCAATGTGGCGCTGCCCGGCGGCGTCGGTCCGACCGGTGTCGCGGTGGACACCAACGGCAAGGTCTGGGTCACCAACATCAGCACCAACAACGCCCAGCGCATCGATCCCGACCTCGGTGCTGTCGGTGGCGGCGGGTTCACCATCGGCGCTGTCGACCTCTCCGTCGACCTCGGCGCGGGTGCGGGCCCGTACAACTACAGCGACATGACGGGTTCGGTCCTCGGCGAGATCACCGCGCCGGTCGGCACCTGGTCGGTCGTGCAGGACGGCGGTGTCGCGGGCCAGACCTGGGGCACTGTCACCTGGAACACCGAGGCGCAGGGCTCGGAGCCCGCGGGCACGTCGATCGCGGTCGAGGCCCGCACGGCCGACACTGAAGCCGGACTCGCCGGGGCGAGCTTCACCCCGGTCGCCAACGGAACCACCTTCGCCAAGACAGGCCGCTTCATCGAGGTCAAGACGACCTTGCGGGCCAACGCCAGTGGCGACAGCCCGGTGTTGTCCGACCTGCGGATCAAGACTGCCAAGCGGACCGGCGGATTCTCGTGCCAGGCCACCGCTCTCAACCTGGCCGGGATCATCGTCGCGCGGGCGAACCCGCCGGACGTGCCGTGCGTGGACGACTACGAGAACGTGGCGAACGTCAACCTCAACGCGGGCATCCTTAACGTGCGGGCCAACGCGCTCACCGCCCGCACCGAACTGACACCGGATGACCTGACCGCGCCTCCCGCCGCGGGCGACAACGCGACCGGGAGTGCCCGGGTCGACTACACCAGGATCAGCACGTTGCTGGTGAACATCGAACTCGGTGTCATCCAGTCGACGGCGTCCGTCACCTGCGTGGCCGGTCCAGACGGGTTGACCCCGCGGTTCAGCGGCTCGTCGCACGTCGCCAGTCTCAAGATCAATGGGATCGCGGTGGCCGTGGGCAGCGCGCCACTGACGATTCCGCTGGTCATCGGCTCGCTTCGGCTCAACAGCCAGGTGGTCGACGGCGGGCAGATCGTGCAGCAGGCGGTCGTGCTGGACACGCTGCTCACCGATGTGGTGATCGCGGAGTCCAAGGCCAACATCGAGCCCAACCAGCCCGGTGGCAACCCGTGCAAGGTGGGGTGACCCGACTCAACTAAGGGTCGATCGGTGCCGATCGGGCACCGCGTGAACCACCAGTCGATCCACAGCGTCCTCTCCCGTCAACACATGACGGGAGAGGACGCTGTGATAGCACTGCGGGACTTGACGAAACGCTATGGGGCAAGGTCGCGGTCGAGACGCTGACCTGCGAGATCGCCCCAGGTCGGGTAACAGGGTTTCTCGGCCCCAACGGCGCGGGTAAGTCAACGACCATGCGGATGATCCTGGGCCTCGACAAGCCGACGTCCGGAACTGCGATGGACGGCAGGGCCTATGTCGACTACCCGCACCCACTGCGCGCGGTCGGCGCGCTGCTCGACGCGAGAGCCTGGGTATGGGCATCGCGGGCGCGCTGCTCGGCGATCCCGGCGTACTGATCTTCGACGAGCCGGTGAACGGGCTCCACCTCGACGGTGTCCGGTGGATCCGCGGCCCACTGCGTACCCTGGCCGACGAGGGCCGCACGGTGTTCGTCTCCAGTCACCTGATGAGCGAAATGCAGCTCATCGCCGACCACGTGGTCATCATCTCGCGCTCCGGCTCCTCGACACGTGCGAGTACCGGATTTGGCGCAAGCGGACCTGCTCCTGTCCCGGCTGACCACCGGGACGATCCAGCGCACGGGACCACACGACCTGGTCGCCGCGGGAATGAGCGCCGAGTGGATCGGCGATGTGGCACATCACCTGGGTGTGCGCCTGCACGAACTGCGCGCCGAGCACGCCTCGCTCGAACAGGCTTATCTGGAGTTGACCGAGGGTTCTGCCGAGTACGGGGTGGAGGCTGTTCGATGAGCGCGGGTGGACTGCCGGGCGCGGTGGCGTCCGAGTGGACGAAACTGTGGTCGGTTCGCTCGACGTACTGGTGCTTGGTCGCGGCGGTCTTCTTGATGGGGTCGTCGGTCGCGATCAACGGATTCTCGATCGCGAGCCAACACGAGAGAGGCATCGCCGACTCGCTGTCGCGCACGGTGACCCAACTGCCCACCGAAACGGTCATCTACCTGGTGCAGTTCGCGTTGAGCGCGATGGCGGCGTTGATGATCGGCTCCGAGTACGCGCACGGCAGCATGCGTTCGACCCTGCAATGGGTGCCGATCCGGTGGCGGGTCCCGGTGGCGAAGTCCGCTGTCGTCGCACCTGTGCTGTTCGTTGTGGGCACCCTGCTCGCCTTGCTGGGTGTCTGGCTGGCCGAGGTGACGCTCGACTCGGCGGCGATGCCTTACACGACAGCCGATGTGATGGAGACCGCGTTCCTCATCGGGTTGTACTTGGCGCTGCTGGGTATGATGACAATCGGGATCGGTACAGCGGTGCGCGGCATCGCGGGTACGTTGGTGATCCTGTTCATGCTGTTGATGGTCGTACCGATCGTGTTGCGGGCAAGCGGTTCCGATCTCTTGCGCGACCTGTCGCACTTCATTCCGGGCATCGCCGTCCTCGCGGCATGGGCGATCGCGGCACTGGCACTCGGAATCCGACGACTGCGCAAGGATGACGCATGAGCCTCATCGACTGGGCACTCGATGTGATGGACACGCTCGGCGGCCCCGGGGCGGGTCTGCTCGTGGCCGCGGAAAACCTGTTCCCGCCGCTACCCAGCGAAGTGTTCCTGCCGCTGGCGGGCTTGGCCGCGAGCCGGGGTGGTATGACGCTGTTCAGCGCGCTCTTCTTCACCACGCTGGGTTCCGTCGTCGGCGCGCTCTTCATGTACTGGATCGGCTCCACCCTCGGGGGTGATCGGCTGCGTGCCATCGTCGAGCGGATACCGTTGCTGAAAGTGTCCGATGTGGACAAAAACGAGGACTGGTTCGACCGCCACGGCGGCAAAGCCGTGTTCTTCGGCCGGATGGTGCCGATGTTCCGCAGCCTGATCTCGATCCCGGCAGGCGTGCACGGGATGCCACTGGTGAGGTTCACCGCACTGACCACGGCGGGCAGTCTGGTGTGGAACTCGGTGTTCGTCCTCACCGGCTATTTCCTCGGCGAGAACTGGCACGTCATCGAGAACTACGTCGCCTACTTCGAATACGGCGTCATCGGCTTGGCCGTGGTGGCTGTGGTGTGGTTCATCGTCAAACGCGTCAGGAACAAGAACATCAACGAGTCACCAGATCGGCCTCGTAGGCGATGATCGCCGCCTGCACCCGGTTGCGGACATTGAGGCGGGTGAGGATCGCACTCACATACGCCTTGACGGTGCCCTCGACCAGGTGCAGACGCCTGGCGATCTCGGCGTTGGACAGCCCCGCCCCGACCAGGGCGAGAACCTCCCGCTCGCGGCCACGAGCGCCTCGATCCGCTCGCGCGCGCCCACCCGGCGCGTCATCCGGCCCGTCGGGCCGTCGGCCAGTTCGGCGATCACCCTGGCCGCCACCTTCGGCGAGAGATAGGCGGCGCCGTCCGCGACGGCCCGCACCCCCGCGATCAACTCCCGAGGATCACCGGATTTCAGCAGGAACCCGCTCGCGCCATCGCCGAGTGCTCGGGCGATGTCCCGGGTGCCCGCGGGCACGACGTCCTTGACCACCAGCTTCTCCGCGTCGAAACACACCCGGAACACCGTCACCCCGAAGTCGAACATCCGCCCGTTCGACCGGTAGTACTCACATCCCGCGCCGTACGGCGGAGTCAGCCGGGGCGGGTCCATCATCTCCATGTCGGGCAACACCAGTTCGACGTCCACCTTGGACTCGCCGACACGCATCGCGTCGAACTGATTGGGGGAAAGCACGGAATGAGTCACCGAGTAGGCGTAGTAGCCGATCATCGTGGCGATCAGACCGGCCGCGATCGCACTGGGCACCGCGATGGCGGTGATCAGGCCACGCCGAGCTGTGCGCCGCGCTTGTTCGAAGTGGCTCGTCGTCTCGGTCTCCGGCGGTTCGACCAGGGTGTCGACGCTGTGCGGGAGCCGGACGGTGACCTGGGCGCCCGGCGCGTGTTTCGCCGCGTTGGTCAGGGACTCCTGCACGACCCGGTACGCGGTCCGCTCGACGATCGGGAAAGGTCGGCGTCGCCGTCGACGTGCAGCGACACGGCCATGCCGGACGCCCGCGCGCGGTCGACCAGATCACTGATCGAGTCGTCGGCGGGCCGCATGGGAATGTCGTCGTCGGCCGCACGGAGCACGCCGATGATGTGACGCAGCGCCTCGGTGGCCCCGCCCGCCATCACCCGCAACTCTCCGACCGCCCGCCGGTGGTGTTCGTCCAGGTCACGAGCCACTTCCAGACCGCCGGCCCGCAGTGCGATCAACGTCAACTCGTGCCCGAGCGAATCGTGCATGTCCTGCGCGATCCGGGTCCGCTCACGCAACCTCTCCCGCTCGGCGACGATCCGCTGCTCGCGCTCCAACTGTTCGACCCGCTCCCACCCCGACTCGGCCAGTTCGGCGCGCTGACGCAGGAACCGACCGCCGAACCACGGGAAGACCAGCAGGAACACCAGCCCCAGAACCATCCAGAACCACTGCATGATCTGGGCGTCGAACCGCCCTCTGGTCACCGACAAGACCAACGTCAACACCAAGCCGAACGCGGCGAGTCCGACAAAGGTCAAGATCGCCAGGCGAGGCCGGGACATGCGACGCCCGGCGAGGAAACTCATCGACATGGTGGCGAGGAAATAACTCAGGCTCGGGATGTCGAGCTGGATCAACAGCGCGGTCCCACCAGCGGCGACCAGCAACGCGGCCATCGGGTAACGCCTGTTGACCGCGACGGAGACCGCGAGCCCGAGCGTGAGCACCACGGCTTCCGGCACCCGCTGTTCGCTTTCCGGGATGAACAGGCACTCGGCGACGAACAACAGACACAGCCCCACGCCGAGCGCCGCGTCGGTGGCGATATTCGCGGTCCTGCTTCCCTGCACCACGCCGACGCTACAAGCGATCGGTCAGTCGTCGACACTGACGAAAGTAAAGCTGGTTCGATTGGGGCCAGACGACAAGGAGCCCGCATGCCCCGCCTGGTAGTCCTCCGGCACGCGAAGTCCGCTTGGCCAGAAGGTGTCCCCGACTACCGGCGCCCACTCGCCGACCGCGGCCGCCGCGACGCCCCGGCCGTGGGCCGCTGGCTCGCGGCGAACGTTCCCGACCTGGACCTGGCCCTGATCTCCCCGGCCACCCGGACGCGGCAGACCTGGGAGTTGGTGTCCGCGGAACTGGAATCGATCCCGGAAAGCCCCTTCGACGAGCAGCTCTACGGCGAAGGCGCGGCCGCGATCCAACTCGTCCTGGCCGACGTTCCCGAGTCGACGCGCGGCGTGCTCGTCATCGGAC
>JALZNB010000470.1 GCA_030857905.1 Actinomycetota bacterium | reverse complement strand
GAACCGAGGGTCGAGCAGGGAGTTGCCGGAGCCGGTCCCGATGATCACCAGATCGAAGTGCCGCACCCCGCCATCCAACAGCATCACGGCGGGGCGCGAGGCCACTCGGTCCGATCAGCGCGCGTAGGTGGGTGTGATGATCGCGCGACCCAGCGTGTGGAAGGCGAGGTTGAAGCTCACCACTGCGGGGCTGGAATCCTTGTCGACGTCGAGTTTCTCCACGTCGACGGCGTGCACGACGAAGTAGTACCGGTGGGTGTGGTCACCTTCCGGTGGCGCGGAGCCGTCGTAGCCGTGTGAACCCATGCTGTTGGCTGTGTGGAAGGCCGCACCGGGCAACGAGGCGTCGCCCTTGCCCGCGCCGGTCGGCAGGTCGGTCGTGGTGGGCGGGAGATTCACCGCCAGCCAGTGCCAGAACCCGCCGGGCACGGGGGCGTCGGGGTCGAAACAGGTGACGACGAAACTCTTGGTGCCCTCCGGCACGTCACTCCAGGCCAGGCTCGGCGAGTGGTTGTCGCCGCCTGCCGAGTCATGCGCGAACGTGATGTCGAGTGGTTCTCCGTCACGCACATCGGTCGAGGTCACGGTGAACGTGCCCGTTTTCGGGAGCAACGAGTATGGGTCGGGGGCGATGGGGCGTTCCAGGCTCATGGACGGTCCTCCACTATGGCTTGCCGATGATCTTCCGAATCCAGATTAGTCATCCGCGGCGTGGCTCGCGTATCGGCAAGGGCATCGATGGGGGCTGTTCGCGCAGGTCACGGCTGCCTGTGGACAAAGAACCACCCCCGTTGGCGAATCCGCCTACTGTGGGTACGGACCCAGGGAGGAAATGTGACCGACAACGAGGTCTCGCGCTCGACCACGCGGGTGCGATTCCCGAGAATCAGCCCACGGGCCTACGAGCACCCGGCCGATCGCGGAGCCATGGCGGGCCTGCGCGCGGTGCCCGGCGTATCCGAAGTGCTCAGGGCGGCCTCCGGCCTGTTCAGCGAACGCGGGGAACGCCTGCTCGCGCTGGCCTCGGCCATCCGCGTGGGGGAGAAGCAGTACCCGAAGCTCAACGCGCTCCGGCTCGAGTGCGCCGAGACACTCGACCTGGACACGCCGCCGAACCTGTTCGTCGAGCGCAACCCGGTCGCCAACGCGATGACGGTCGGAATCGACGAGCCGTTCATCGTGCTGACGACCGGCCTGGTCGAGTCGCTGGACAGCGAGAGCCTGCGATTCGTCATCGGACACGAGATGGGCCACGTGCTCTCCGGCCACGCGGTGCTGCGCACGTTGTTCCTGCGGCTGCTCCACCTGCAGATGACCATCGCGTTCATCCCGGCGGGCGCACTGGCGCTGCGCGCGGCGATCGCGGCGTTGCGCGAGTGGTTCCGCAAGGCGGAGTTGACCGCCGACCGCGCGGGCCTGCTGTGCGGCCAAGACCCGGGTGCCGCGCTGCGCACGCACGTCTACCTCGCGGGCGGCACCACCATCACCGACATCGACATCCCCTCATTCCTTGAGCAGGCCAAGGAATACGAGGAGGTCGACGACATCCGCGACAGCATCCACAAGCTGCGCAGCGTCGAGGGCATGAGCCACCCGTTCGCGGTCGTTCGGGCCGCGCAACTCCAGCGCTGGGCCGCGTCCGAGGAATACCGCGCCATCCTCGCGGGCGAATATCTCCGCCGCGACGAGGACAGCCCCACCGGCGCCTTCACCGACGACCTTCGCACCGCCGCGAAGTCCTACAAGGACTCCTTCGCCAACTCGACCGATCCGCTGGCGAAGATCCTCAACGACGTTGGGGAGGTCCTGTCCGGGGCCGCGGGCAAGGTCTTCGGCAAGCGCGATGGCGGGCAGGCTCCTCCCGCGGGCGGGGATGCTTAGACCGCATCTCGTTTGGGGTTGTTGACAGGCAGGCGATAGTGTTGATCGCTTATGAGCGATGTGGAGAAGTGGTGTCCAGAGCCGTTGTGGCTGCTGGCGCAGCCGTTACTGCCTGATGCGCC
>JALZNB010000405.1 GCA_030857905.1 Actinomycetota bacterium | reverse complement strand
GCGCGTGGACGCGCCGATGGCCGAGGAGGCTGTGGCGGCGGGCGCGCGGATCGGTGTGTTCGCCACACTGCAGTCCACCCTCGGCCCGACGACCCGCCTGATCGAGCGCATCGCGTCCGCCAAGGGGCTGGACCGAGAGGTGCGCGCGGTGGTCTGCGACGACGCGTTCGCCGCGTTGGGCAGGGGCGAGACCGAGTCCCACGACCGGATGATCGCGGAGCGGGCGGCGCGGCTGGCCGAGGAGGTCGACGTCCTCGTGCTCGCCCAGGCGTCGATGGCCCGTGTGGTGCCGGGGGACTTGCCGGTGCCGGTACTCAGCTCGCCGCGAAGCGCCGTGCGCGCGCTCGCCGCAGCGGTCGAGCGGGGGGTGTCAGGGACGGCCTGAGTTGGTAACGTCATCGGTCGGCGGTATGGCCTCGGGAGGGAGTGACCATGCCACGAGCGCGGGACCGGCGACCTACGATGCGCGACGTCGCCACCGCGGCGGGAGTGGGCGTCATGACCGTCTCGCGGGTGATCAACGGCGACGTTCGGGTTCGTCCACACACCGTGCGCCGGGTCAACCTGGCCATCGAGGAACTGGGCTACCAGCGCAACGACATGGCCAGCAGACTGCGTCGGGGTGACCAGTCCACCGCGCTGATCGGGCTACTGGTCGATGACATCGCCAACCCGTTCTACGCGTGCCTGGCGGGCGCCGTCGAGGAACAGGTCCGCGACCGCGGCTACACGTTGCTCTTCGGCAGCGCCAGGGAAGATCCCGCGCGTGAGCGGGAACTGCTCTCGGCGTTCACCGCTCGCCGCGTGGACGGTCTGCTGGTCGTGCCTTGCGGTGACGAGACCGAGCTGTGCCGGACCGCAGCCGCGGCGGGTGCGTCGATGGTGTTCGTCGACCGGCCCGCGCACGGCCTCACCGTCGACACGGTGCTGGTGGATGGGCGTGCGGCGGCCCGGCAGGCCGTGCGACACCTGATCACCCACGGGCACCGCAGGATCGGCTACCTCGGCGACACCGCCACGATTTGGACCGCCCGCGAGCGCCTGCTCGGCTACCGCGAGGCCATGGCCGAGGCGGGCATCGAGGTCGACGAGGTGCTGATCGCCCAAGGGCTGCGCCAGATGTACACCGCCGAGGGCGCCGCGGGGGCCATGCTCGGCCTCGCCGCGCCCGCGACTGCCCTGTTCGCCGCAAACGACGTGATCACTCTGGGCGTTTTCCGGGCGATCCGGCGCGCTCCGGGGCCGGTCGCCCTGGTCGGTTTCGATGACTTCGCGCTGGCCGACCAGCTGGACCCGCCGGTGACCGTCGTCGCCCAGGACCCGGTACTGATGGGGGAGGTGGCCGCGCGGTTGCTCTTCGACCGGATGGGTGGCGCCGATTCCGCGGCCCGCGAGGTGGTGCTGCCGACGAGGCTGATCGTCCGCGGGTCCGGGGAGATCCCTCCGCACAGTTCGATGACCGTCAGGGTGGAGCGCGAACCATGATGATCGGGTCGAACGTCGTGCTGTTCCGCGATACCTGCAACGTCTATCTGCTGCGCACCGGGCGCGAGGCGGTGCTGATCGACTTCGGTGACGGTGACGTGCTGGATCACCTGGCCGAGTTCGGTGTCGACCGGGTCACCGACGTGCTTGTCACCCACCACCACCGCGACCAGGTGCAGGGGCTGCGTCGGGCGGCGCGCGAGGGTATCCGAATCTGGGTGCCGCCGGTCGAGCGCGACCTGATCGACAACATCGACGAGCACTGGCGTACCCGGTCGCTGGACAACGACTACACCACCAGGCAGGACCGGTTCTCGCTGCTGGAACCGGTTGCGGTGACCGGGGTGGTCCCGGAATACCGCACGGCCCGCTTCGGAGGGGTGGAGGTGACGACGCTGCCCACGCCGGGACACACGGTGGGCTCGGTCAGCTACCTGGTCGACATCGACGGAAGCCGCCTGGCCTTCGTGGGCGATCTGCTGCACGACGGGGGCACGCTGTGGTCGCTGGCCGCGACACAGTGGACCTATGCCGGGCCGTGGTCACACTCGGGCATGGAGGGGATCACCGCGACGGCGCTGTCGTGCGCGGTGCTGCTGGAGGAGGGGCCGGACCTGCTGCTGCCCTCCCACGGCGATCCGATCGACGACCCGCGGGGCACCTGCGAGCTGTTGCGCCGCAGACTGCGCGAGCTGCTGGAGTTCCGCGGCGGGAAGCCCTACGACCTCGACGCGCGGCTGCGCGAACCGTGGCGGGCGATCTCACCGCATCTGTTGCGCAGCACGGCGAGCGAGGCCATCACCTACGCGCTGCTTTCCGACGCCGGCGCGGCGCTGCTGATCGACTTCGGCTACGACCTGTCCACCGGTCTCGCCGACGGGCGCGACCGAGGTGCCCGACGCCCGCTGCTCGCCTCGATCAAGGCGCTCAAACGGCAGTACGGCGTGGACCGGGTGGAGGTGGTGGTGCCCACCCACTACCACGACGACCACGTGGCCGGAATCAATCTTCTGCGCGAGGTGGAGGGCACCCAGTTGTGGTCGCCCGCCAACGTTTCCCCGATCCTGGCCGATCCGCGCCGCTACGACCTGCCGTGCCTGTGGTTCGATCCGATCCCGGTGGACCGGGACCTGCCTTTCGGCACACCGGTGCGGTGGCGGGAGTATGAGCTGGAGGTCTTCGAGTTGCCCGGCCACACGCTGTACGCCGCGGCGATCGCCTTTCGGGTCGACGGCATGACTGTGGTCGCCACGGGCGACCAGCAGAACGGCGACTGGCAGCCGGGTGAGCGTCCGGAGCTGTTGAACTACCAGTACCGCAACCGGTTCCGCGTCGACGACTTTCGGCGCAGCGCCGAGCTGTACCTGCGTCTGCGCCCGGATCTTCTGATCAGCGGGCACTGGAATCCGCGCGAGGTCACCCAGGGATACCTGGAGATGCTGCTCGACCGGGGGGAGCGGCTCGCGCGGCTGCACCGAGAGCTGTTGCCGCTGGAGCGGGTCGACTTCGGTGCGGAGGGGTTCGGCGCCCGGATCGAGCCCTACCGGTCGGTGGTGCGCGGCGGTGAGCCGTTGGCGCTGTCGGTCTGGGTGCGCAATCCGTTTCCCGCGCCCGGCGCTGTGCGGGTGAAACTGGTGGTGCCAGAAGGTTGGGCGGCGGACCCGCCGGTCACGGAGTCCTTTGTGGACGGACGATCGGACACGGTGGTGGCGGTGACCGTCACACCGCCCGTCGGGTCGCGGGTGCGCCGGGCGCGGGTCGCGGTGGACCTCACGGTCGCGGGTACGCGATTCGGTCAGCAGGCCGAGGCGCTGGTGACTGTCGCATGAGCACAGTGCGCGAGTTCCCAGGGGGCCTGGCGATCGAGGCGATGCGCTACCGCCTGGAGGTGCGCTCGGACAAGGCGATGGCATGGCTGTCGGATGAGAACGGCGTGTGGGCGGGTCTGCGCCTGCTCGCCGCCGTCGACACCCTCGACGGCCCGGACGAGACGACCGAGGTGGGCGCGCCGGAAATCGAGCGGATCGGCGCGACCATTCGGTTGCGAGTCCGGCACGGCAGTTCCCGCTGGGACTCCCGAACGCTCGTGCTGGATTGCCACGAAGACCGGATCGACACCTGGGTCGAGGTTCGCGGCGATGGCCGGATCACCGACGTGCATCTGTTGTCCGGGCGGGGCGCCGCGGCCGGGTTCGCGATGGGCACGCTGCCCAGCACCGCGCGATTCGCCAGCGTGTTCTCACCCAACCCGGCCGACCCGGCCCGAGTGGTGCTGCCCGCCACGGAGTGTGCGGTCATCGGCGTGACCGGTGACGGCCAAGCTGGGCGCGGGCACTGGTTCTTCACCCCGGCGCCGTTGTGTTACGCGGTGAGCCGTGCGCGCGCCGCCGACCCCGCCGTGCCACCTGAAGGGGCGTGGCTCGCCTTCGATCTCGTCACACCGGTGTCCGACTGCACTTTCACCGGGTGGCACTACATCGCGGCCGACGGCGGTTTCGGCTTCCGCCTGGACTACGAGGGCCACACCGCCGTGGACGGCGAATTCCGGACACCGACGCTGCGTATCCGGCCTGGCCTGACCGACCCGTATGCCGCGCTGCGCGGGCAGGCACCACGTGCCGTGCGGGAGATTCCCGACTGGTGGCGTGAACCGATGTTCTGCGGCTGGGGCGCGCAGTGCCACCTCGCCGCCGTGCGTGGCGGCCGGGCCGCGGAGCAGAGTACCCAGGACGATTACGACGCGTTTCTGGCCCACCTGGCGCGGCACGGGGTGCACCCGGGCACGGTCGTCGTCGACGACAAGTGGCAGCGGCACTACAGCGCCGCCGATCCCGACCCGCGACGCTGGCCGGACCTGTCCGGCTGGATCGCCAGGCGGCACGCCGACAGACAGAAGGTGTTGCTGTGGTGGAAAGCGTGGGACCCGGAAGGCGCTCCCGCGTCGTTCTGCGTGCGCGACGCCTCCGGGCGTGCGATGGCCCTCGATCCGGAGCACCCCGGCGCGGTCGAGTTGATGACCGAGGCCGTCCACCGGATGCTTTCTCCCGACGGGCTGGACGCGGATGGGCTCAAAGTCGACTTCACCGCGAACACGCCGACCGGTTCTTCGTTGCTGCACCACGGCTCCCGCTGGGGCGTCGCGCTGCTGCACGAGCTGCTCGCCGTGCTGTACCGGGCCGCGAAACAGGCCAAACCGGACGCGCTGGTCATCACTCAGACGCCGAGCCCGTTGTTCGCCGAGGTGACTGACGCGGTCCGGCTCAACGACATGCTGCGCCTGGACGACCCGGACCCCGATCGCGCGCCGGTCGTCACCCAGATGCGTTATCGCGCGGCCGTGGTCGCGGCCGCGTGCCCGGAGCTGCTGGTGGACACCGACGACTGGTGCGCCCCGGACCTGACGTCGTGGCGGGCCTACCTGGCGGTGAAGGCGGATCTAGGGGTACCCGCCCTCTACTACGCGACTCATATCGACCGCTCCGGCGAGGCGCTGACCACGGCGGACTTCGCCGCTCTCCGGCGGAGCTGGGCCGCCTATCGGACTCGGCACGCGCTGCCTCCGCGCTGACGAACCGGCTGGTCAAGATCGACCTCCGCGGTGCCCGGGGGCACTGTTTCGGCTGCCCCTAAGGGGTTCTGACGTCCACCCGGTTGCCCGAGGCTTCGCTATTGACCGACAGTGGTCCCCTGGTTACGGTCCCCCTGGTAACGATCCCACGTGGTCTGGGTCACGTTGGACGGAGCGATCGCAGGTAGCGCAACAGCGTCGACGCGGTGAGCCGGAGTGGTTCGCGGTGACGCCTGGCCCGAGGAGCGTCCATGACCAACAAGCGGATCAGGATCGCCGCGACGAGTGCCGTGATGTTCTCGGTGATCTCCGCGTGCGGCGGGGTCGGTGGCGGCACGGACACCGCGGGCGGTGGTGGCGTGGCGGGGGCGGAGGGCCCGATCACCACTCAGGGCCTCAGCCTGCCCGACGAGATCGCCAAGGTCCGGGTGGACGCCGCCAGGCAGGCCACCGGTGTCGACGTGCGGATCAACGAGGGCGCCTTCGACCCGCAGCAGTTCCTCTCCTCGGTGGCCGCCGACAGTCCGCCGGACGTGGTCTACATGGACCGGGAGCTGATCGGCAGCTATGCCGCGCGCGGTGCCCTGATGCCGCTGACCGACTGCGTCGCCAAGGCGGGCGTCGACATGGCGCAGTACCGCGAGCCCGCGGTGAACGAGGTGACCCTGGACGGAGTCGTCTACGCGTTACCCGATTTCTACAACCTGCGCGTGCTGATCACCAGCGACAAGGCAGCCACGGAGGCGGGTGTCTCCCCTGAGGTGAGCACCGCCGACTGGGCCACACTCGGTGACACAGCGAAGAAACTCGGCCGTTCGTCGGGCCAGACGCCGAGCCGGATCGGATTCGACCCGAAGATCCCGGAGTACCTGCCGATGTGGGCGCACGCCAACGGCGGCGCGCTGGTCAGCGCGGATGGCAAGCGCACGCAACTCGACTCGCCCCAGGTGGTCGAGGCACTGGAGTACACCACGGGGTTGATCGGCGAGCAGGGCGGCTGGGGATCGTTCAAGGCGTTCCGTGACTCGTTCGACATGTTCGGCGAGCGCAACCCCTTCGTGGCCGACCAGCTCGGATCGTTCCCGATGGAGCAGTGGTACATCAACACCCTGGCGAGCACCACGCCCGACGTCGCCGTGACGGTCACGCCGTTCCTCGACCGCCAGGGCAAGCCGTTCACCTGGGCGACCGGCAACGCCCTGGCGATCCCCAAGGGCGCCAAGCACCCCGGCTCGGCGTGCACGTTCATCAAGACCATGACCGAGGCCAAGACCTGGGTGAGCGCGGCCAAGGCGCGGGCGGAAGCCGTGCGAGGCAAGGGCAACACCTACACCTACACCGGCACCTACACCGGAAATCACGTCGCCGACAAGGAGATCTTCGCCGAGGTGTACAAGCCCACCGGCAACAAGGTCTTCGACGACGCGGTCCGCACGCTGCTCACGGTGCAGGACAACGCGTTCACCCAACCGACTACCGCGGCGGGCCAGCAGGTGCGCGACGCGTGGCGGGGCGCGGTGAACCGGGTGCTGGGCGGCGAGCAGAAGCCCGCCGAGGCACTCGCCCAAGCCCAGCGTGAGGCTCAGACCGCGCTCGACGAGGCGAACAGGCGCTAGCCGATGTCGACGACTGTCGAGCCCGCGGTGCGGGTCGACCGACCCCGCCGCGTGCGGCAGCAGCGCGGCGAGTTCCGCTCGGCGATGTTGTTCCTCTCGCCGTGGATCATCGGCTTCCTGGTGTTCACCGCGGGCCCGATGGTCGCCAGTCTCGTGCTCTCACTGAACGAGTACGACGCGATCAATCCGCCGTCCTACGTCGGTACGGACAACTACGAACGGCTCTTCGAGGACCCCAGGGTGCTCAAGAGCCTGTGGAACACAGTCATCTACACGGTGTTGCACGTGCCGCTGGCGATGGCGCTCGCGCTCGCACTGGCGATGCTGCTGGTGCGGCTGGGTCGATCGTCCGGGATCTTCCGCACGATCATCTACCTGCCGGTGATGACTCCGCCGGTGGCCATCGGCATCCTGTTCCTGATGCTGCTCAACGGGCAGGTCGGCCTGGTCAACGAAGGTCTGTCCGTGATCGGTATCCGAGGTCCCGACTGGACCACGGACCCCGACTGGATCAAGCCGGGCATGGTGCTGATGAGCCTGTGGACGGTGGGATCGACGGCGATCTTGTACCTGGCCGCGCTCAAGGACGTGCCGAGGGAACTCTACGACTCGGCATCGATCGACGGGGCCTCACCGTGGCAGCGGTTCCGCATGGTGACCGTGCCGATGATCAGCGGCACCCTGTTCTTCACCCTCATCGTCAACACCATCGCCTCGTTGCAGATGTTCACCGAGGCCTACACGATGTTCTTCGGCGGCAATGACACGCAGCAGACCTATTCCAGCGACGCCGCGCTGTTCTACGTGGTCTACCTGTTCCAGCAGGCGTTCAACTACCTCGACATGGGCTACGCCTCGGCGATGGCCTGGCTGCTGTTCCTGGTCATCATGGTGATCACCGTCGTGCAGATCAGGATGAGCAAGAGGTTCGTCCACTACGAGGGAGGCGAGTAGGCGTGAGCATGATCGGTACCACCACACCACCGGTCCGCCCCGCCACGCCGCTGGAGCCGCGATCGCCGCGGGTCAAGGGGCCCCGAGCCTCGCGCGGGCGGCGGGTGGTGATCGCGTCGCTGCTGACCCTGGTGTCGGTCGCGTTCGTCTATCCCTTCCTGTGGCTGATCTCGGCCTCGCTCAAGCCGAGGGCTCAGACTTTCGACAACCGGCTGATCCCGAGCGAGTGGGCGGCGCGGAACTACACCGAGGTGCTCTCCACCACCAAGACGTTGCTCTGGCTCGGCAACAGCGTGCTGGTGGGGGTGGTGGCCGCCGCGGCGGTGACCATCTCCAGCGCGATCGTGGCCTTCGGCTTCGCCTACTTCCGCTTCCGAGGTAGAGGGGTGCTCTTCGGGCTGGTGCTCGCCACGATGATGCTGCCCGCGGCGGTGACCATGGTGCCCACCTACCTGATCTGGGACGGACTCGGCCTGGCCAGCACCCAGGTTCCGCTGTGGGCGCAGAACCTGTTCGGCAGCGCCTTCTACATCTTCCTCATCCGCCAGTTCTTCCTCGCCGTGCCCCGCGAGCTGTTCGAGGCGGCCAGAGTGGACGGCGCGTCCCACGCCACGATGTTCTGGCGGATCGCGATGCCGATCTGCGTGCCCGCGCTGATCGTGACCTTCGTCTTCGAGCTGCGCGCGAGCTGGACCGACCTGATCAAGCCGCTGATCTACCTGCGCGATCCGGACCTCTACACGCTGCCGCGCGGCCTCAAGGCGGTGCTGGACCAGTTCGGGCAAGGCGGGGAGAGCAAGTGGGAGATCGTGTTGACCGCCAGCGCGATCGCCACCATTCCGATGATCATCGCCTTCTTCCTCGCCCAGCGCTACATCATCGACGGCATCGCGACGACGGGACGCAAGGGATAGTGGAACCCTCCGACGAGCGGGCCGGAATTGGCCCGCGACACGTACTCGGGCTCGACATCGGCGGCACGAAACTCGCCGCGGGCGTGGTCGACCACGACGGGACCGTCCGGTCCTTCCTGGTCACCCCGACCCGCAAGGAGGAAGGCCCCGGACCCGTGCTGTCCCGGCTGTTCGCGCTGGGCGCCAAGGCCCTCGCCGAGTCCACTGTGGATTCCGCGGCGCTGGCCGGGGTGGGCATCGGCTGCGGCGGGCCGTTGGACCCCGGCGTCGGCACCGTGCACGAGCCGCCGCACTTACCGGGCTGGCGGCACGTGCCGGTGGCGTCGAAGGTGCGGGCGGCGTTCGGCGTCCCCGCGGTACTGGACAACGACGCGGCAGCGGCGGCACTGGCCGAGCACCGCTTCGGCGCCGGGCGCGGGCTGGCACACCTGGTGTACCTGACGATCTCCACCGGGGTCGGTGGCGGCGTCATCATCGACGGCACGCCCTACCGCGGCGCCACCGGAAACGCCGCGGAATTGGGTCACCTCACCGTACGGCGCGGCGGGCGCCTGTGCGGCTGTGGCCGCTCGGGCTGCCTGGAGGCTTACGTCTCGGGCAGCGCCATCGCGGCCAGGGCACGCGAAGCGCTCGACGATGGCCGGGGC
>JALZNB010000393.1 GCA_030857905.1 Actinomycetota bacterium | reverse complement strand
ACCGATCACTACGCGCGGTTCGCCCTCGGGCGGACCTTGCAGCGGCAGAGTCGGCTTTCCGAGGCACAGACCCAGTTGCGGATGGCGGTGGCGATGAATCCGTCGCCGGAGTACCAGGAGGCGCTCGGCGAGATCAGCGCCCGCATCGCGGTGGAACGCGACCGGTAGCCGGGATCAGGCGGTGGCCGCCAGCCACTTGCGGCCCTTCTTCGCCGCGCGCTTCAACGCCGAACGCTCACCGAAGTAGTCGGCGGCCATGCCGACGACGGGCAGGATGCCGATCGCCTTGTGGTAGAAGCGGCCTTGGGGCCGTTTGTCCAGTTCGTCGCCGAGTGCCCACAGGGTCCGGCCGAAGCGCCACAGCGTGCGGGCGGCGGCCTTGAGGGTGATCTTGCCGTGCTTCTTCGAGCTCTCGGTGAGGTCTTCGGTCAGCTCGGCGGTGGCCGCGTCCTCCTGGGCCGCGGTGAGGTGATCACCTCGGCCCGCCGCGAGTTCCGGGTCGATGTCGCGGTCGAACAGGATCTTGGCGATCAGGCGGACGCGGTCGGCCTCGTCGGTGCGGCCGTGTTCGGCGGCGATGGCGGAGAGCAGCAGACCCTGTCCCGCGGCGGCGAGCGCGGTCTGGATCGGGAGCCGGTCGGCGAGCGCGCCGCCGAGACCGGGAATCGAGGCCAGCAGGACCGTGAACCGGCCGACGCGGTTGACCCACCAGTGGGTGCGTTGGTCGACGGACATGGTCTCCCATGCGCTGGTACCGGGGACTTTGACGCTCTCCAAGCCGTCGAGAAGCCTCTCGCGCAGGCCTCTGTCGACCTTCGCCAACTCGTCGGCGTTCTCCCGGTCGACCGCGTCCAGGGTCTCGCGCTTGGCGGGCAGCACGCGGCGGACCAGCCCGAGCGGATCGGATTCGCGCAGCGCGTTCAACATCGGCGTGGTGGCCCGGACGAACGGCCGCAGCACCGTCACCACCTGCTTGTCGGTGATCACTTCACCCACGGTCTAGTCCCCTTTCGCCCGCTGCGCCCCAGTCTCGCCCACCTGGGACACCGGCGCCGGACGGGCCAGGACTTCGCCGATCTTGACAGTGGCCGGGAACGCGCCCGCGGCGAGCAACAGCAGGGTTCGCCAGTCGGCGAGCACGATCATGTCACCACCGGGGGCTACGACGATGAACGCCAGCAACGTCGCCAGCCACACGTAGAGCGGCCCACCGGCGACGGCCGCGCGCGGCACGATCCGACTGGCGCGCACCACCAACCACGGCAGCGTGAACGCGGCCAGCAGCACCGTGATCGGGAACGGAAAAGCACCGAGGTCCGGCAACACCCGACCGTCGAGGCGCAGCGGCAGGAAAAACAACTCGACCACGGCGAGCACGATGCTGACGACCAGCAGGCCGCCGTAGCGGACGCGCTCGCCCGCGCTCATCGGTCGGCGCCGACGTGCTCGACCGGGGCGAGGCCACCGAACAGGTCGGTCTCGATGTTCGGCTCCGCCCGCCCGTTGGCCAGCACGTAGAACTCGGCGTCGACGATCGGCTGGGCGATCCCGTTGGACAGCGCGTAACTGTGCACGCCGTCTTGCCCCTGCCAGAGGCTGACCTGGGTGGCGTGGGCGCGCAGGGCGCGCAGCTTGGCGGGCAGGTGGTCGCCGATGGCGATGGTGGTGGTGATCTCGGCGTTGTCGACTACTGGCAGCTCGTCGGGGCCGGGAAGCCGGAACGGCAGGCCCGCGGCCCCGCGCAGTGCCTCGACACCGGACTCGGTGGCCTGCTTGGACACCACGGCGTAGTAGACGCGGGCGACCTCGGGGACCCGCGCCACGGCGGCTGCGGTGATCTCGTGGGCGCGGATGTGGTCGGGGTGGCCGTAGCCGCCGTCGGGGCCGTAGGTGACCACGACCTGCGGACGGACATCGGCCAGGATCGCGGCCAACGCGTCGGTCTGCTCGTCGAGACCACCGCCGACGAAGGCGCGCGGATGCCGGTTGGCCTCGACCCCGACCATGCCGGAGTCGCGCCAGCGGCCCATGCCGCCGAGATAGCGGTGGTCGGACACGCCGAGGGCGGCGCAGGCGGCGCGGAGTTCGGCGACCCGGTAGCCGCCGAGCTGGTCGGCCGCGTCGGCGGTGAGCTGGGCGAGGGAGTCGGGGATGATCTCGCCCTCCTCGCCGAGCGTGCAGGTGACCAGGGTTACCTGCACCCCCACGGCGGCGTAGCGGGCGATCGTCCCGCCGGTCCACAGGCTTTCGTCGTCCGGGTGGGCGTGGACGAGCAGCAGTCGGGGTGGGGCTGTGAGCATCGGGTTCAGCCTAAGCGCAAGTAGGGCGATGGCGGTGCCTGGCGTGCGCCACGCACCGCCATCGACGTGACGACGAAGAGAATCACTTGGTCGGAGGGGGGATCAGCGACCACAACACCGCGCGACTCCCCGACCGCGAACCCTACTACGAACCGATGTGGTGACCACCGACGTTCACCGCCCTAGGGCGGTGGCCACTGGCGTTTGCCGTGGTCGGCGGGTCGAACGCGGTGAACGTCAGTGGTCACAGCCCTAAGGCAGGACACTGCGTTCTTCGGCGAAATGGCAGGCCGAGACCGTGGCGCCGTGCTGGACCAGCGGCGGCTCCTCGACCGCGCAGATGTCCTGCGCCTTCCAGCACCGCGTGCGGAACCGGCACCCCGACGGCGGGTTGACCGGGCTGGGCACGTCGCCGGTCAGCACGATCCGCTGCCGCTGACGTTCCAGCTTCGGGTCCGGCACCGGCACCGCGGACAGCAGCGCCTGCGTGTGCGCAACCTGGTCGGCAAAGCCCTCGTCGACGGAGGCGACGATGCGCTCGCGCAGGGCTGCATCGAGGGTCATGGCAGGTCTCTCCTTCAGGTTCGTCCGAGCATGCGCGCTCCCGGCA
>JALZNB010000391.1 GCA_030857905.1 Actinomycetota bacterium | reverse complement strand
GACGGTTGCGCAGGTGGCCACACTCAGTGTTCGCTATCGCCTAACCGAACAGGCAGAACGCGGCAGACCGGACCGAAATCGGGTGCGGATGGCGCGATAGCGCAACTGGAGGAGTGACACCGTGGTGGCCGCGGGAGACACCGGCAATGCCGGCGTCGCCGACAAGCTTGGGATCGATCAAGGCACTGTCGTCCAAGAGATTGGATGGGATGAGGATGTCGATGACGACGTCCGTGCCGCCGTCGAGGAACGTATCGGGGCAGATCTCCTCGATGAGGACGCCGATGAGGTCGTGGACGTCGTGCTGCTCTGGTGGCGTGAAGACGACGGAGACCTGGTCGACGCCCTCATGGACGCGATCGGCCCACTCGCCGAGAACGGCGTGATCTGGGTTCTGACCCCCAAGACCGGGCGGACTGGGTACGTCGAGCCCAGTGACATCGCCGAAGCGGTCCCCACCGCGGGATTGGCCCAGACCTCCAGCGTCACGCTGGGAGAAGACTGGGCCGGAACGCGGTTGGTATCACCCAAGTCGGTGAAAGCCAAGCGGTAACCCACCTCGTCGAGCACCCGGACGCGCCCACGTCCGGGTGCCCTAGGCTGGGCGTGTACAACCTCAGCTCACTCAATGGCGCGGTTCGCGCCCACAGCCAGGAGGATGCCGGGTATGGCGGTCGAGGTCGGCTCGAAGGCACCGGATTTCACGCTCAACGACTCCAACAAGCAGCCGGTGAAGCTGTCCGACTACCAGGGTGACAAGAACGTCCTCCTGGTGTTCTACCCATTCGCCTTCAGCGGCACCTGCCAGGGCGAGCTCTGCCAGGTCCGCGACGAGATCGCCGAGTACAGCGCGGGCAACGTCCAGGTCGTCGGTGTGTCGGTCGACACCCCGTTCAGCCTCAAGGCGTGGGCCGACCAGCAGAACTACGCGTTCCCGCTGCTCTCGGACTTCTGGCCGCACGGCGACGTCGCCAAGACCTACGGCGTGTTCAACGAGGCCGCAGGCTTCGCCAACCGAGGCACATTCCTGATCGACACCACCGGTGTCGTCCGTTTCGCCGAGATCAACGGGCCCGGCGAAGCGCGCGACCAGGACGCGTGGAAGAAAGCAATCGCGGCTCTCTGATCTTCCGGAGCCGGTGCTCTGTTCGAGCACCGGCTTTCCGGGCGCATAGCTCAGCGGGAGAGCACTCGGTTTACACCCGAGCGGTCGTAGGTTCGAATCCTACTGCGCCCACCAAAATTGACTCTCTCGAACCCTCGACACCCCGAACAAGGGGCCAGGTAGCAGAGGAGAAACCCCCAGCCGCACCCCGTGCGCTGGGGGTTTCATCGTTGTCTGGGCTGGTGGCCTGCTCCAGGACCTTCGCCATCCTGGCCAGCCCAGCCTCGCGGTCCTCGTGAATCGCTCGCCCAGCGTCGAGCACCCGGCCATCCAGCAACACATCGAACGGTTCCATCAAACTTGCCCTCAGACCGTCCTCGTGTATCTCCAGGCGTTCGAAGAACGCCTGGTTAAACAACCGCCTGAGCGCTGGCCCTGCCCCCAAGTACGCCCCATGGCAGTCCTGAATCAAGTCCAGGGCTTGGGCCAGATTGCGTTCCACCTGGTCGAGCTTGGCAGCCGCTGCCGTCAGGCGGCCCGTGATGCCAGCCAGTTGGCTGGCAATCCGCTCCTGCTCGCTCGCGATCAGGTCAAGGGGCATCGCCCCGCTGTAGATCGCTTCCACCAACTTCTGGCGTTCAGCTTCCAGTGCATTCTTCTGCGTCGAGAGTTGCTTGCGCTCGGCTTCTGCGTCCGTGCGGCTGCTCGCCAACGTGGCTCGGAGTCCCTCCTCGACCGCATCCCGCAAGGCGGGGTCGAGCCGCACCGTGGCCCAGTACTCCTCGACCATCTTCTCGACCTTGGAGATCAACAGGGCCTTGCGTACGCAGTTCGTTCGCTTCATCTGCCTGCCGACGCACACAAAGTACGGGTAGGTGACGCCATGCCGGTTCTTGGCCATGGTAATGATCAGCCTGCTTCCGCAATCTCCACAGAACACGCTCGACTTCAGATAATGCCGATGTTCCCGCTGCTTCTCGCCGACCAGGTTCACCGCAAGGGCATCCTGAACCTGTTGCCAGGTCACAACATCAACCAGCGGCTGATGGTTCCCGTCATGCCTAATGCCCTGGTACACCACGTCTCCCTTGTAGTACGGGTTGGTGAGAATATTGTGGAGGACATTTGGCCGCAGCGGTCGTGACGGTTGTTTGGGCGTCCGCTTGGTTCGGAGCCCCCGGCTCTCAAGCTCGGCTGCAAGAGAATTGAGCGTCCAGTCGCCAGTTGCGTATGCTGTGAACGCCCAGGCGATCAGCTCGCCGCGTTCTGGGTCTACTTCCACCATGCGGATCTCGCGCCCATCGTCGGCCAACTGGCCAATATTGCGGTAGCCGAGTGGTGCTTTGCCCGGTGTTCCGCCTGATTTGGCCTTCTGGCTCATACCCTTGAGAACCTCGCTTGCCAGGTTCAACGAATAAAATTCGGCAATCGAAGACATGATGCCGTGCAGCAGCATTCCGGAAGGTGTTTCGTCAATGTTTTCGGTGGCTGAGACCAAGGTCGCCCCGCTCTTTTTGATCGCCATCGTGATAGCGACATCGTCCACGCGGTTGCGGGCGAGGCGATCGACCTTGTGTACAAGCACGTAGTCGACGCGGTTATCGGCGAGGTAGCCCAACATTCGTTGCAAATGTGGTCGGTGTGCAGACTTAGCTGATTCGCCCGCGTCTACGAACTCTTCCACGATGACCGCGTCCAGGCTCTCTGCTTTGCGTCGCAGGGCATCGCGCTGCGCGGGGATGCTGAACCCCTCGGCCTGACCGCCCCTGGCCGCCTGTTCTTTGGTGGACACGCGCAGGTAGGCGATAGCGGTCTTGGCGATCTTGTTCATGTCGACGGTGGTGCGCGTCATGCCGTCTCCTCCCCGTTACTATTGACAATTCGGGAAGCGCGCGCAAGGTGGTACACGGTCTCACTGATCGCCGTTTGCATCCGCTGTTCTGCCACCAAGCGCTGAGCTACCTCGACGCCAGTCATCGTGACAACCTCAAGCCCGCGGATACGCAGCTCGGCAATGACTGCTTCTAGTTGCACCAGATCACGTGCCAACCGGGCGTAGTCCCAAACAATCACCGCCGTGACCGCGCGCTGCTCGGTTAGATCATCGAGCAACCGCTTTAGTTCAGTCTGTTGGTGTCGTTTGGCCGAGCATCCAATATCGGCGTATTCCTGCACGATGGTCAACCCGTGCTTGTCTGCGATCCGTTGACACGCTTCGCGCTGGTGCACCACTGCCCATTGGTCCTGCGTATTGCCGGAGCCGACACGCAGGTACGTCACTGCATAGCGCTGCTCGCTTGATCTATTCGTCATTTCTTCCTCCTTTACTTTTAGCGGCCCTACGTTATTTACCCGTTTCCGCTTTTGTTATTTCCCGATCCGATAATACCTCCGTTTCCGTCTTATTTGCCTGTCCTTTTGGGCCGTTTTGGCGGGGTATTTTTGTGGCCCCCTGTAACAGGTCGACTGATTCGATCGGCTGTAATTTTTGCATCGATGCGATGGCTACATCGATCCATGCCTCTTATGCATTGCCATTGTTCGTATCTGGTTGGTGTCCACGGGCCACCAGCGTCGTGAAGGCGGCACGCGTGACGATCTGAAACAAACTCGCGCGGAGATGCTTATCGCTTGCGAACGCAGCCTCCAGCGCCGAACGGCGTGGTTCGCTGGGCACAACCCACACAACGGTCGGGAAGAGGTCGTGTTGGGCTTGGTACGCCCCGGTGGCGGCATAGCGCTGGTAGATGTGGGC
>JALZNB010000389.1 GCA_030857905.1 Actinomycetota bacterium | reverse complement strand
GCCCCAGTGCACCCCACGCTTCCTCGTTATTCAGCAACTTGGCTGACAACGCCGCGACGAGCACGACGGCAGCACACGCGATGGCTTCGACTCGACGCTCTCGGAGCCACCGCGAACAAGCGCGTCCATAGCCCTGCACTCGCTCCTTGGCGCTCATTCGAAGAACCCCCATTGCCGAGCTGAGCCAATGATCCCACGACGTCGGCCACCAGCAGGTAGATGCCACGGCAGGAGAATCACATCAGGTGCGCTCGCGAACGGCGGGGTGTCCCACGGTGAAGGAGGCCGGGTCGAATGAGCCGACTCGGCGGCTCAGTTCGCCGGTTGACCACGGCCAACTGAAACTGTTGCGTCCGTTGACATCCAGGTAATAGCTGGAACAGCCACCAGAGTTGTACACCGTGCCCGGGAGTGCCCGCTGTACCTCGGCATTGAACGCCGCCTGCACATCCGCCCGAACGTCCAGTGTCCTCCAGTCAGTGCGGCGCAAGTGTGCGATGGCGTCACGAACATAGGCGAGCTGTGCTTCGAGGATGGCGAACGCCGAGGTGTGGCCGGTGGCCAGACTGGGGCCGAGCAGGAGGAAAGCGTTGGGAAAGCCGGAGACGGTGGTGCCGAGGTATGCCTGCGGGCTGCCCTCCCAGACCTCGGAGAGGCTCCGGCCGTCACCGTTGACGACGCGGTCGGCGATCGGCATGTCGAGGATGTGGAAGCCGGTACCGAAGATGATCGCGTCCACCTCGGCCGACGACCCGTCGGCGCCGATGACCCGACTTCCCTCGACCCTGGTCACGGCCGTCGAGTGGACCGAGACATTGGGTTTGGACAGGGCGGGATAGTAGCTGTTCGACATCAGCAGGCGCTTGCAGCCGAGTGTGTAGTCCGGCGTCAATGCCTTGCGCAGCACTGGATCCCGGACGCCGAGCTGTAGGTTCGCCAAGCCGAGGCGTTGCACGACGCGCAGCAGCCACGGGTGCCGGAAGCCGATGCCGAGCGCTTCCATGGCGCCGTACTCGGCCGCACGCAACGCGCGTTGGGCGGCGGGGACCGTGCGCATGAACCACCGTTCGACCGAGGGCACGTAGCGGTCCGGTTTGGGCAATACCCATTGCGCGGTGCGCTGGAACACGTGCAGCCGCTCGACCTCGCGCTGGATCTCGGGGACGAACTGCACGGCCGAGGCGCCGGTGCCGATGACCGCGACCCGCTTGCCGGTCAGGTCGTAGTCGTGGTTCCAGCGCGAGGAATGGAACATCTCGCCGGGAAAACTGGTCAGCCCGTCGAGGTCGGGGATCAGCGGTTCGTGCCACGGGCCGGTGCCCGCGATCACGACTTTCGCGGTGAAAGCACCGGCCGTGGTCTCGATCTCCCATCGCTGGATGTCGGGATTCCATTGCGAGCGCAGGAGTTCGGTGCCGTGCCGGATGTGATCGGTGACGCCGAACTCGCGCGCGGTGGCACGCAGGTAGGCGCGGATCTCCGGCTGCTTGGCGAACACCCTGGTCCACTCCGGGTTGGGCGCGAACGAGAACGAGTACAACGCGGACGGGACGTCGCACGCGCAGCCAGGGTAGGTGTTGTCTCGCCACGTGCCACCGATGTCGCGTTGTTTCTCCAGCACGACGAAGTCGGTGAACCCGCTCTGCCGCAGCATGATCGCCGCACCGATCCCGGACACTCCGGCACCGATGACCACCACCGGAAAGTCGTTGTCCACGATCGCTCCTCGTCCGCGTCCTCATCGACCCGCATTCCAGATACCGACGTTATGCGAAGCGGGTCGGGATGGAAAGAGCGACCACCTGGGTGCGACCGAAGACAGCCATCACAGCTCGGTCCACCGCGCCGCCGACGTCCAATCCAGGTCCGCCAGACTGGGACCGCCCCACCACGACGGACCCGGAGAGCGCACGTCATGAGGTTCGAACTCGGCATCTTCCACTTCGGCGAGCTGACGCCCGACCCGACCACCGGCACGCCTCCCGACCCGGGCACCCGGCTGCGCGAGCTGATCGAGCAGGCGAAGGTGGCCGACGAGGTCGGGCTGGACGTGTTCGCGGTCGGCGAGCACCATCGGACCGACTTCGCGGTGTCCGCGCCCGCGGTCGTGCTAGCCGCGATCGCCGAGGCCACCAACACCATCAAGCTGTCCAGCGCGGTGACGGTGCTCAGCTCGGACGATCCGGTTCGGGTGTTCCAGCAGTTCGCCACGCTCGATCTGATCTCCGGCGGCCGCGCCGAGATCATCGCCGGGCGCGGGTCGTACACCGAGTCGTTCCCGCTGTTCGGCTACAGCCTCGACGACTACGACGAGCTGTTCACCGACAAACTGGACCTGCTGCTGCGGCTGCGGTCGCAGAACCCGGTCACCTGGCAGGGCACGACGAGGGCCCCGCTGAACGCGGCCGACGTGACGCCACAGCCGGGGCGGGAACTGCCGGTGTGGGTCGCCGTCGGCGGCACCCCGGCGTCAGTCGTGCGCGCCGCGCGTCTGCGCCTGCCGTTGTCGCTCGTCATCATCGGCGGCGCCTACGAGCGCTTCGCGCCCTTCGTCGACCTGTACCGCCGCGCGGCGGTCGAGTCGGGCCACGACCCGGCCACGATGAAGGTGTCGATCAACTCCCTCGGCTTCGTCGGTCGCACCCGCGGCGAGGCGATCGACGTGTCCTACCCGCCGTTCAAGGCGGGCTGGATGGCCAACCACCACCAACGCAACAACGGTGGCCACATGCCCTACGACGCCTACAGCGCTCAGGCGACGCCCACCGGGGCGTACTACCTCGGCAGTCCACAAGAGGTCATCGACAAGATGGTCGCGCAGTACACGATGTTCGGGCACGACCGGTCGATGATCCAGCTCGGTTTCGGGAACGTGCCACAGAAGGAAGCGCTCAAGGCGATCGAACTGATCGGTGGCGAGGTCGCGCCGGTCGTGCGCGGGGAGATCGCCGCTCTGCGTGGTGCGCGTGACTAGGGCTGTCAGGGTCGCACAGACACACCACGCGCCGTAAGGACTGTGGCGCAACGGTTCCAGCCCAGCGCCGAGTAGAGCCGTTGCCCATCGCGGCTGGCGAGGAGAAGTCCGGTCCGTGCTCCCTCACCGACCGCGTGATGGACCAGTGCACTCATCACCGCGCCCGCGAGCCCACGCCTGCGATGCGCCGAACGCGTCTCGATGTTGTGCGCCACGGCGTCGGCGCCCACCACGGCCATGGTTCCGCGCGCCGCCACATCTCCCGATGACGCGCGAATCTCGACCTCGATGAGCGGTCCCTCGACCACGGCCACGCACCGATATCCCGCACCAACCGCACGAGACGGATGTTCCCGCAAGTCGCGCCACATCAGCCATTCGGGCGGATCAGGCAACTCCAACCCGGCGGCTCGTACCACCCGCTCGACGTCCAGGACGCGATTGGTCGGCACCATCAAACAATCTCGACCATCCGAGGACGCCACCTCAACCGCCAACCCCGACAAACCCGCGCCATCACCATCCGCGTCGAGCACCACGACCTCGCGATAGTGCCCTGACTTGCCGATCAGCACGTGCAGACCGCCACGCGCCTGCTCGGCGACCCGCACCCCCCGCGCCAACCCCCATCCGGCTTGCCACCGACGGACCACGTCGGGCACGGCGGCTGTCAGGTCGGACATACCCAACCCAAACACGCCCCGCACATGCCCACTGCGCCGACCACGCGTGGTCAGTAGTTGTCGCCGCCGAAGAAAGCTTCCTCGATCTGGTCGGCGGTGCCCGCCAGCAGCGACAGCGGCTCGACGAACTCGTGGATGTCCAACGTGGCCAGCGGCAGCGAGTGCCTCAGCACGACGTGCTCACCCATGATCGCCGCACCACAGGCGATGGACGAGTGCCCGACCTCGGTCAGCAGCGCGCGCAGGTCGACCGAGGCGGCGAGGCCGACCGGGGTGGCGATCTGCACCCACTCGTGACGTTCGTCGAGGACCTCGCGGGACAGGATGATCACCTGCGTCCGCTCGTCGTCCTCGTTGTGGTGTTCGAAACCGAACAGGATTCGGATCTCGTCGCCCTCTTCCTCGGAGAGCACTTCGTACTCGGCGCGCACGTACTCGGCGAGGTCGTCCCAGATCACCATGGCGCAAAGCTTAGTTGTGGTCGACGGACGGGGGCACCGGGTGTGGATCATCTCTCGCCGACAGGGTCGGCGCCGTCGCTTCGCGGGTTCGAGGAGGCACCGTGCCGATGATCGTGACAACACCCATCCCGCAGTTCCGTTGCAGTTGAGAAGCCCCCGATCGGGCGGCATTTTCGGCGCACACAGTGATCATGAGAACCTATCGGAGGAACTGTCGCCCCGATCGTGTGCAACTTGGTGGTAAACCTTGGCGCATTCGACCGGTATTGGTTGCCTGGGACCAGCGACAGTGCTGCCAGGTGGCGGTCGACAGATCTGGAAGGTCAGGTGCGCACGGTGCAGCAGCCGTTTGTCTTGCCGGAGTTCTATGTGCCGTATCCGGCACGGCTCAACCCCAGTCTCGCGGGCGCGCGCGAGCACAGCAAGGCGTGGGCCTACGCGATGGACATGATCGATGTGCCGCAGGGCGGCACGGTGATCTGGGACGAGCACGACTTCGACTCCCACGACTACGCGCTGCTGTGTGCCTACACCCACCCGGACGCCACCGCGGCCGACCTCGATCTGGTGACCGACTGGTACGTCTGGGTGTTCTACTTCGACGACCACTTCGTCGAACTGTTCAAGCGCACCCATGATCTCGACAGCGCGCGGGCCTACCTCGACCGCCTCGCGGCGTTCATGCCCGCGACCGGCGAGATCACCGAGACACCGACCAATCCGGTGGAGATGGGCCTGGAAGACCTGTGGAACCGGACAATCCCGGCACACTCCGCCGACTGGCGCCGCCGCTTCGTCGAAAGCACGCGCAACCTGCTCGACGAGTCGCTGTGGGAACTCGCCAACATCAACGAGAACCGGCTGTCCAACCCCATCGAGTACATCGAGATGCGGCGCAAGGTGGGCGGGGCCCCGTGGTCGGCGAACCTGGTCGAGCACGTCACGGGCGCCGAGGTGCCCTCGGTGATCGCCGAGAGCCGCCCAATGCACGTCCTGCGTGACACCTTCTCCGACGCCATCCACCTGCGCAACGACCTGTTCTCCTACCAGCGGGAAGTGCAGGACGAGGGCGAGCTGTCCAACGGCGTGCTGGTCTTCGAGAAGTTTCTCGACTCCACCACGCAGGACGCGGCCGAGGCGGTCAACAACCTGCTCACCTCGCGGCTGCACCAGTTCGAGCACACCGCGTTCACCGAACTGCCCGCGCTGTTCGAGGAGAACGGTCTCTCCCCCGCCGACCGCGCGGCCGTCACCATGTACGTGAAAGGCCTGCAGGACTGGCAATCCGGCGGACACGAGTGGCATCTGCGGTCCAGTCGATACATGAACGAGAGCACGCGCGACAGCACGCCGTCGGTGCTCGGCGGTCCCGCCGGTCTCGGCACCTCCGCCGCGCGCATCCTGTCCTCGCTGATCGCCACCGGCCCACAGCGGGCCAGGAGCTTCAGCCACGTGCCGTTCTCCAGTGTCGGCGACATCGAGCGGCCCGAGATCTACATGCCGTTCCCCGTGCGGCTGAGCGCGCACCTCGACGGCGCCCGCGAACGCATGGTGACCTGGGCGGAGGCGATGGGAATCCTCGGCGAGGGGATCTGGACCGAGGAGGAGCTGCGCGACCACGACCTGCCGCTGTGCTCGGCGGGCATCCACCCCGACGCCACCGCCGACGAACTCGACGTCACCAGTGGCTGGCTGGCCTGGGGCACCTACGGCGACGACTACTACCCGGCCGTGTTCGGCCGCAGGTTCGACCTGGCCGGGGCGAAGGCGTCCAACGCCCGGATGCTCGAGTTCATGCCGATCGAGACCAACCTGACCCCGGCACCGGTCAACGCCCTCGAACGCGCTCTCGGCGACCTCTGGGCCAGGACGACGGCGACCTTCGACCCGCGGGCGCGGGAAACGTTCCGCGCCACCATCGAGAAGATGATCGGGAGCTGGATCTGGGAGCTGGAGAACCAGTTCCAGAACCGCATCCCCGAGCCGATCGACTACATCGAGATGCGCCGCAAGACCTTCGGCTCCGACCTGACGATGAGCCTGTCCCGGCTCTCGCACGGCACGACGGTGCCACCGGAGATCTACCGCTCACGGCCCATCCTGGCGATGGAGAACGCCGCGGCCGACGCCGCCTGCATGATGAACGACGTGTACTCCTACCGCAAGGAGATCCAGTACGAGGGCGAGATCCACAACGCGGTCCTGGTCGTGCAGAACTTTCTCGACTGCGACGCGCCGACCGCCATGCGGATCGTGAACGACCTGATGGAATCCCGCATGCGCCAGTTCGAGCACGTCGTCTCCCTCGAACTGCCCGCGCTCTTCGAGGACTTCGACCTCGACACCGAGGCCCGCACAACCCTGCTGCACTACGCCGACGAGCTCAAGAACTGGCTCGCGGGCATCCTGCACTGGCACGAATACTGCCGCCGCTACGCCACACCCCACCTGGAGCGCCACTACCCGGGCGCCCCTCGCATCGGATTCCCCAGCGGCGTCGGCATGTCCGCGACCCGTATCGAATCCCTACTACCCCGGCCGTGGAACACCGGCGCCAACACGGCAGCGGAAACCGTCGCCCCCGCCCGCTCCGCGGCATCGCACACCGCGGGCGTGGGAGCTCCGGCCGGAACGACCGTGGGAGCAAGGTCTTCGGCGCCTACCGGGACGACCACCCCGGCGACCAGTGCGGCACCGGTCACCATGCGGGCGGCCCAATCCCGGGTGCCGCTGTTCCCACGGCCGCCGGTCACCGCTGCCACCGTCCCGGCGGGCACGGACCGCGCGGTCGCGAATGCCCCCAGCACCTCAGGCGGAGTTCCTGCCCGCGGGGTCCCCGTGGGCACCGCGTTCACCGGGGCGCGGGCTACCGCGTTTCCCGGGGTCACCGTCCCCCATTCCACCGCGGGCCCCACCGATCTTCCGTCCGAACCGCGCCTCGGCATGCCGACGGGTCCAGGCACCTCGGCCATCCGTCTCGCACTGCCCCAACCACCACGACCGTCCACCCCACCCGAGCAAGACGACCCCACCGCACACGCACGCGAGGCCGCAGGTCGCCCCCACGTGCCGTCAGCGGCTCGGTTCGGCGTTCCGACCGGACTCGGCACGTCGGCCGCCCGCATCGACACGCTGCGGCCCACTCCCCCGGCGGACGCCGTCCACCGCTGAACTCGAACGGTCGGACGCGCTTGTCCCTACGTTCGAACAACTCATCGCCCGAAAGTAGTCCGTGCCTGGCGCTCACGTCGTCCTGCTGTTCGGTGCTCGCCGTGTTCCCCCGGTGAGCACCGGACGGTGGGCTTGGCGCCCCACGGCAGCTCATGATCAGCGATGAGAGTCCCGTCAGGCAGCACCGGACAGAGGACGAGTTCGACGGCATCCACCGCCGGATCAAGGCCAAGGACATCGAGCACTGAGCTGACCCGCGCGGCCAACTGGCACAGCGGATCAACGACAACCACCGTGGTCGAGGCGGGTACTTTTCGGGAGTCGAATCCCGACCGGTGTGGCCGACCACATGGGTCCGCATGACCGTGATTCACCGAAACCTGGTGACGCGTACGGGGATCGAACCCGTGTTTTCGGCGTGAGAAGCCGATGTCCCTTCCGCTGGACCAACGCGCCTGGTCTCCACGTCCTGTGCGCACAGGACGGGAGCGGTATCCCTGGCGGGATTCGAACCCGCGACCTCGCCGTTCGGAGCGGCGTGCTCTTTTCTCGACTGAGCTACAGAGATGAAAAACGGGGAACCGCCCTGATCGGTTTCCCGACGGGCGGCTCCCTGGCGTGACGACAGCTATGTCGTGACCGGAATCCGCGCCCGCCGAGGAAGGTGGAGTCGCCGCGCTGTGCGTTCCATGTCAACTCCTTCGGTGAGCGGGTAGGGACCAATCATCGCCAACGCCCGACAATTCCGTCAATCGTGTTTCTCAGCCCGCTGCCTTGTCGGCCATCGGCGGTGTCGCGGGCAGCGCGGGCGCGATTCGGTCCTGGCGCAGCACGCGGACCTCCACCCTGGTGCCCGCGATCCCCAGCGGGATCGGGATCTGCCGGGGCGCGAGCGCGAGGCAGGCGAGTGCCGCCGCGTCCTCCGGGTAGGTGATCCCGGCCTTGCGCCAGAGTTCGGCCTCCACATCGTCGAAGCCGTGGACCGCCCATGCGGTCGTCGTGTCGTCCTGCTTGGTGGGCACCTCGTGCACCGTTGCTCCTTGCGCGGTTCGGACCGTCACAGTCCTGTACCCGCGCGGTAGGTGGATTCAATCCTCTGGGTAGTTCACGCGACGCGGGCCGTGGATGGGCCCGGGGTTCACCGGGCCGCGCAGGCCGCCTGCGACCAACGCCGCTCGCGCCGCGTTGGCGCC
>JALZNB010000384.1 GCA_030857905.1 Actinomycetota bacterium | reverse complement strand
GTGCTGGTGTTCGGCGCGACCGTGCACCCCTGGTACCTGCTGTGGGCGGCGGTCCCGCTGGCCGCGGCCGCGGGCAACACCAAGTTCCGCACGGTGGCCATGGGGATCAGCGTCGTGCTCGCCGTGGCGGTGGCACCGACCGGCGCGACCTTCGACGGCCGGATCTTCGTGCTCCCCTACGCCTACATCGGCGCCGCCATCGTGACCGCGGTGGCGGTGGCGGTGGTCTGGCGTTACGTGCCCCGGCACGACCGGACGCCCGGCGACCAGGTGACCGGCGGCACGCCTTAGGCTTCCCAGTCGTGAGTCCGTCCGCCGTCGAGGTGACCGACCTGGTCAAGCGCTACGGGTCGACCACGGCCGTGGACGGCATCGGCTTCAGCCTGCCGCGCGGTTCGGTGCTGGCCCTGCTGGGACCCAATGGTGCGGGCAAGACCACCACGATCGAGGTCTGCGAGGGTTTCCTGCGCCGCGACGGCGGCCACGTGCGGGTCCTCGGCCTCGACCCGGCGACCGACATCGGCCCGCTGCGGTCCAGGGTCGGCGTGATGCCCCAGGGCGGCGGCGCCTACCCCGGCGTGCGCGCCGCCGAGATGCTGCACCTGGTCGCGGCCTGTGCGGCCAACCCGCTCGACCCGGAGTGGCTGATCGAGACGCTGGGCCTGCGGAGCGCGGCAAACACGCCCTACAAGCGGCTCTCCGGTGGTCAGCAACAGCGCTTGTCGTTGGCCTGCGCGTTGATCGGCAGGCCGGAACTGGTTTTCCTCGACGAGCCGACCGCGGGGATGGACCCACAGGCCCGGCTACTGGTGTGGGATCTGATCGGTGCGCTGCGCGCGGACGGCGTCAGCGTCCTGCTCACCACGCACCTGATGGAAGAGGCCGAGTCACTCGCCGACCAGGTCGTGATCGTCGATCACGGTCGGGTGGTGGCCTCGGGCAGTCCTCGCGAGCTGACCGCCGAACGGGAGAACGAGCAGCACCTGCGTTTCCGCGCGAAGTCAGGGCTCGACACCACACTGCTGCTGGCCGCGCTGCCCGAGGGCTGCAGGATCGGCGAGCCGTCGGCGGGCACGTATCTGGTGTCCGGCACGGTCAACCCGCAGGTGGTCTCGACCGTGACGGCGTGGTGCGCCCAACAGGGCGTGCTCGCCGAGGAATTGACCGTGGGCAGGCGCAGCCTCGAAGACGTCTTCCTCGACCTGACCGGACGGGAGATGCGCTCGTGAGCCGGTTCGCCCCTGGCACCTTCACCCCGGCGCCCGGGTCCGGTCGGCCCCTGCGAATGCTGCTCACGCACGCGCGCACGGAAGCCACTCTGACGCTGCGCAACGGCGAGCAGGTGTTGCTGACTCTGCTGATCCCGTTGGCGCTGTTGGTCGGGCTGTCCCTGGTGAAGATCATCGACATGCCTTCGCCCCGGGTGGACTGGGTGACGCCTCGGGTGTTGGCGCTGGCGGTGATGTCGTCGGCGTTCACCGGCCAAGCCATCGCACTGGGGTTCGACCGACGCTATGGCGTGCTCAAGCGGCTCGCCGCGACGGCGTTGCCCCGATGGCTGCTGGTGGCCGGGCGGGTGCTGGGCGCGCTGGTCGTGGTGGCGATCCAGGTGGTCGTGATCGCCGCGGTGGCCTCGCTGCTGGGATGGTCGCCGTCATTGGCCGGGTTGCTGTGGACCGTGCCACTGCTGGCGCTGGGCACGGTGGCGTTCGGCGCGGTCGGGGTGCTGCTGGGTGGGGCGCTCAAGGCCGAGGTCGTGCTGGCGTTGGCCAACGTCGTGTGGTTCGCACTGTTGCTGGCCGGTGGCATCGTCGTCGCGGTGGACGCGTTGCCCTCGGGGATGGCCGAGGTGGTTCGATTCCTGCCTTCGGCCGCGTTGACCGAAGGACTGACCGACGCGCTGGCACGTGGTGCCGCGCCGGACTGGTCAGTGTGGGTCACGTTGCTGGTGTGGGGTGGCGGAGCCGGTGCGCTCGCCACCCGCACGACCAAACTGGTCTAGAAATCACTGAAACGCTACGACGTCGCGAGCGCTTCCCAGATGGTCAAGGGGTCGCAGGTTCGAATCCTGTTAGCCCGACCAGAACCGATTCACTTGAACGTACGACCCCAGAGGGCGCGCGTTTTCGAGCTACAATTGGATACGGACAAGTTGACAAATTTTGGCGTGGAAGAACCAGAGGGCGCCCCGAATGGGGTAACGCCACCAACCCGCTTAACTCCGCCTTTGGGATCACCGACAAAGACCCTGCGGTGATCAAAGTTTGTTCGGCTGCCCACAAAGGCAACTACGAATGGTTCTTGGACATCACCTATGATTACAGTGGAGAGCGGCGTACCAAGTCACTCGGTCCGTATCGAACCTTCGGTAAAGTCGACAACGCCACGCTCTACATTGGCCAAATCAAGGACGAAAAGGGCAACTTTCCGCCTGTTGAGACTATCAATGGCGCGCCACAGAAGTGCCAGCAGTAGACCCGCGACGCCTACAACCCCCGTAGCCCTCGCAAAACCCGCTCCATCATCGCAGTGTCTTCCGATCCGTAGGCAGGACTGAACGGCTCAGGGATCGTCCCTGGTACGCGCTTCGGCAGCTTGTTGCCCGTGTCGTGTTCAGGTGCCGTCGTTTGTGCGTCAGGCATGTTGTCCTCAACTCGTGGCAGCACCCCCGTTGGCCAGTCCGCATCCTCAGGGACAGCGGCCAGGCCGTGAGGGGTCGTGTCGGCCGTAGACCAGTTCAGCCGGAGCGGTTCGCCCTCTTCGGCCGCGCGCTTCAGTAACTCCGCCACCGTTACCGCCTGGTCATGGTCTTCGTCGTGCTTGCCCATCTCGGTACGTCCTGCCACATAGCGCTGTGCTGCTTCTATGGCTGCCCGCAGCTTTCGCCGTCGGTTTCGGCCATCCGCGATGAGCCACCAAAACGGCCACCCGACGATCCCCAGCACCACCGCAAACACCAGCAGCGAAAAAGGCGTCATGGGGTCACGGTCGCCGAGTTCGCGCCCAGTACACGAGCCGCACCAGAAACCCCAGTGCCACAACACCTTCCATCCAGACCATCAGGTTCATGACCGATGCTCAGGTTGGCCCCGGCAGAGCTTCTTGGCCACCTCGGGGAGATCGTCATCCCGGAGATGCAGGGCACACCCCGAAGACGTGGAGTGTGGGCATGGGGGTGCTCCAACGTGTGGGCGGTGCTTGAGTCGGCGGACGATGGGCGGCAGCGCCGGGTGTGTTTCGGTTGCCTCGTGGATCTTGGTCAGTGCCCGTTCGGCGGCGATGATCGTCGCCGGGTCGGCCCCTGACCTGACTCTCACGGTCACGATGCTCAGGGACACCAGTTCGAGGAGGGTGAGGTCGACGTCGAGGGACAACACCACCTGATCAGAGGGCAGGTTCTGCCGGGATGGCTTCCGTTTGCTCACGACGTGACTCCAACAGATTTCATGTGCACAGGGGATGGGCGTTCTGTTCCGGGGATCGCTGTTCATGGTGTCCACAGCGAACTCCCTCGGATCACCAGCGACGGCGCACCAGGTTCACCAGGCGCGGGCAGGTCAACCAGTTCCCGCGCGAT
>JALZNB010000344.1 GCA_030857905.1 Actinomycetota bacterium | reverse complement strand
TGACGGGCCCGAATCCCTGAAACGCCCGTTCAGGGGTTACCCGAAATAGCCGGGTGGATGGCAACCTCCTGGCGGCACGGCGGGTCTAGGAGGTATGGGGCATCGACTTACCGAGAGAACAGCGAGGCAGCCCGTGGTCTGGATGGATCCGCTCGTGGAGACCACCATCGGTGGCGGCAGCACATCGTCGAACGACACGGATGTGGTCGCGCGCGAGCCCTGAGGCGACCACGGCTGTTTCCGACGGCGGTCAACCGAGGTCGAACCCGTCGTGGACGTCGCCGTCCTGGGCCACCGAGCGAAGCGCGGTCACCGTGGCGTGGCCTTGCGCGAGCAGCGCCGCGTCGGTGCCGGATTCCAGTTCGGTGTCCACCGCGATCGAGGCCACCTCGATGGTGCCGTCCTCCAACCGCTGCACCGTGCTTTGCACAGCGCCGAAATCGGCCAGCCGCGCCCATTTCGGTGTATCCAGGGAAGCGAACGGCACGTTCGGCACGTTGACGTTCAGCACTGTCCCAGGTGGGCACTCCAGGAGTTTGCCGAACAGGTCGGCGACGACGCGGGCCGCGGTGTCCCAGTGCATTGGGCCGTGGTGGTCGGTCTCGACGTCCAGTGACACCGCCAGAGCGCTGATTCCGTTGACACTGGCGGTAAGCGCCGCGCCGACCGTGCCGGAGTGCAGCACAGCCCTGCCGATGTTGGCACCGCGGTTGATCCCGGACAGCACGACGTCGGGCACGTCACCGAAACCACCTCGGCACGCGACGAGGGTGATCAACGCCGGGTGGGCACCGACCCCGTAGGCGGTGACGTCGGGCAGATCGGCCAAGGTCCGTTGCTCGCTCACCACACTGCGCCGGTCGTGCGCGGCGGTGAGGCCCGCGCTGGTCCCGCTCGCTTCCGCGAGCGGCGCCGCGACGAGGGTCCGTCCGCCGGCCCGGTCGGCGATGACGGCCAGCGCGAGCAGCCCTGGCGAATCGATGCCGTCGTCGTTGGTGACCATCACTATCTCTGCCATAGCCGTCCTCCACAGGTCGCGGCGTCACAAGCTCGGCGGCTCGCGCTGTCAGTCCCGCTCGTTCTCCACAGGTTTGAGCTCCACCAACTTCGCCAACGTTCGGACCGCCTCTTCACCGCCTGTGCCGAGACCGTGCCGGGTTACGTTCACCGCGCCCGCGGCCGCGCCAAGCCGGACCGCGTCGGCCCATTCGGCACCGAGGGACAGCGCGGCGGCGATGGCCGCGGTCATCGAATCGCCCGCCCCCCGACTGTCCACCGTGCTCAGGCTGGGTGGTTCGACGGTGAACACGCCCTCCGTGGTCCTGACCAACGCGGGTTTGTCCGCACGGGACACCACCACCAGCTCGGCACCGGTCTCGGCGAGGGTGTTGGCGGCCTCGATCAGCTCCGATACGGTGTCGCCCTTGGCGATCCCGTCGTCGAGCAGTTCGGTGTGGCCGACCTTGATCACCGTCGGACCGCCGGAGCAGGCGGCGCTCAGTCGTTCTCCGGACAGGTCGACGACGACCCGGCAGCCGTTGGCGGTGAGGTCGGCGGTGAGCCGTTCGTACACCGACGCGGGCACCACCCGGTCATGGCTGGGACCACTGAGAATCACGGTGCCCGCTTGAAGTCCGCGTAAGAGGGTCAACTCGTAGAGGTCGTCGAGTTCGTGGCGGGACAACGCGTCCGGCGGCATCTCGACCATCGATGAGCGGTCGCCGTCGCGCCGGTCGTGCACGTAGGCGCCATTGCGTCCGAGCACGTCACGGACGAGCACCTCGACGCCTTCGCTGCCGAGCAGGTGTCGCAACACATGGCCGGTCTCGCCACCGAGAGCGACGCAGAGGACGGCGGGCACACCGAGCGAGGCCACCATCCTGGCCTGCCACACACCCTGCCCACCCGGATGCAGGTGCACATCCGGCTCTCCATCGAGCTCCTCCACGGTCACGGTCAATTGCGGCGACGGGGCGAAGACGACAACGCCGCCGTTGGGGGAACTCTGCATGACCGGGAACTACCCTGCCTCAACCGCGACCAATCACAGCACGGCG
>JALZNB010000333.1 GCA_030857905.1 Actinomycetota bacterium | reverse complement strand
CCATGGAGCCGCCCGCGGCGTCGAGCCCGGTGTCGGTGTGGACCCGCTTGCCCACGCGGAGCGCCTGCTGGGTCAGTTCGTGCAGCGTGCGTCCGACCGTGCCCGCCTCGCGCGCGGCGCTGTAGGCGAGACGGACCTGACCCAGGATCTGCGACTCGCCGACGACCATCGAGTCGAGGCCCGCGGTGACCGAGAAGAGGTGTTCGGCGGCGGCGGCCGCGTAGTGCACATACAGGTGCTCGTAGAGGGAGGTGGCGTCCTCGCCGGACTGGCGCGCGAGCACACCGACGATATCGCCGAGACCACCGTGGAACGAGTCGACGACCGCGTAGACCTCGACCCGGTTGCACGTGGAGACCAGCACGGCCTCGGACACGGCCTCGCACGCCAACAGTTCGCCGAGCACCTTCGGCACGTCAACGGCAGCGACGGCCACACGCTCCAGCAACCGCAGGTCAGCGGTGCGGTGGGACATGCCGACGGCGAGGATGCTCACGACACCACCATCCCGTTGACGTCCAGCGCGGCACCGTTGCCCGCGAGGGCGGCGGCGTTGTCCGCCCGGCGGGCCACGTGGAACGAGAGCACCTGCAATTCGACGGCGAGGTCGACCTTGCGGACCTCGACGTGCTCGGGAACCTGCAGCACGACGGGGGCGAAGTTGAGAATGCACTGCACACCGGCCTGGACCAACCGGTCGCACGCGGTCTGGGCGGCGGTGGGTGGCGTCGCGATGACGCCGATCGACACCTCGCGCTCGGAGCAGATGCGGGGAATGTCGTCGATGTGCTCGACCGGCAGTCCGCCCACGGGCACACCGATGAGGTCGGCGTCGACGTCGAACAATGCGGTGACGGGAAATCCACGTCCGGGGAATCCGCCGTAATTGGCGAGCGCGTGACCGAGGTTACCGATTCCGACCACCGCGACACTGTGCTTGCGGGTCAGGCCGAGAATCCGCTCGATCTCCTCGATCAGCACGACGACCTCGTAGCCGACGCCACGGGTGCCGTAAGAACCGATGTAGGAGAGGTCCTTGCGCAGCTTCGCCGAATTCACACCGGCGGCGACGGCGAGTTCCTCGCTGGAGACGGTGCCCACGCCCTGTTCCCGCATACCGGACAACACGCGCAGGTACACGGCGAGCCGAGCCACCGCCGCCTCCGGGATCGCCCTGGCCCGCTCACGTGCGGCGGGCACTTCGGCGATCCTCGGAATGGGCGTGGTGATCTCGGCGGCATTCGGGGCGGGCGGGGTTGCGCCGACCCCGTTCCGCTGGCCTCGCTGTGCCGCCACGCTGGTACTCCTCGACAGATTTCGTCCCGGGATGCTCACACGGTACCGCTTGTGAACGCGTGCACAAAGTCAGTGGTGAGGGGCTTGACGAAGCCCACATTCGGGCGGTTCGCGCCCCCGCGCCCTGCCGTCACCGGCGAGGAACGGAACGGTCGCCCCCAATGACCGTCGCGTGCCGGACCCGGAAACGGAAAAAAGCGAGACGGTGGGATTCCGCCTCGCTTGTTCCGTTTCCGGGGTTACCGAAAGGTCACGCCTTGGGGGTCATCACCGTGTCGATGACGAAGACCGTGGCGTTCTTGGTGGGGATGTTGCCGCAGAGGACCTTGGCACCATTGACGGTGATCTCGTCGCCACTGCCCGCGATCGTGAGCTCGCCACCAGCGGTGTTGAGCGGGGTCAGGGTCTTGGCGGCGATCAGGCCATCCTTGTCGTAGCGCTTCGGCACGACGTGGAACTGCAGGATCGGGCCGAGGGCGGCCGGGTCGGCGGCAAGCGCCTTGAACTTGTCGGCACCCAGCGCGTCGAACGCCGCGTCGGCCGGGGCGAAGACGGTCAGACCGTCGGTGGTGTTGAGCGTGTCGCCCAGGCCGGGGACGGCGCCGACGGCGGCGACCAGCTTGGTCAGCAGCGGGTTGGTACCCGCCGCGGTAGCGACTGGCTGCGGGCCCATGGCGGTCAGACCGCCGGGAGCGTCACCCTGGGGCAGAGCCGAGCAGGCCGCACCGAAGGTGTCGGCGGCCGTGGTGACACCGTCGCCGCCCGCGGCGGCCGAGGACTCGGTGGTGGTCGGCGCGGCGGCCGTGGTCGTGGTGGTGGCCGAGCCCGCGTTGTTAGCGGGCTCCTCTGCGCCGCCACACGCGGTCAGGGTCAGTGCGGCAACAGCCGCGAGAGAGGCCGCGCTAACGAGCTTGGTGTTCCTCACCAGAATCACTCCATTTCCGAGAAGACATTCACTGGTTCTTCGGCACGGGATCGGTGCCGGTTGGGTCTTGCGGGCAAAAAGATCGAGAATCTTCGGCGAGTTCGCACCTTCAGGTGAAAACAGCCGGCCGCGAACCCCTCGATCAGGTGACGTTGAACAGTGACGAGTGCCACCCGGTCGCGCCGTCGGGAATCGGCGCCACTCGCTGTTCCGGCTGGACGTAGCCCGACCGGTCGGTCGCACGCACCTCGGCGCGGTGACTGCCCGCGGTGAGATCGAAGTCGATCTTCCACATCCGCCAGGTCTGGTCGTTGACCTCGGTGGCCAGGGTGGCCTCGCGCCATTCGCCGCTGTCCATCCGGACCTCGACCCTGGCGACACCCGTGGTCTGGGCCCAGGCGATGCCCGCGACGGTGACCTTGCCCGCGGGGACGGTGGCGAAACCGCGCGGGACGTCGATCCGGGACTGGGTCTTGATCGGCGCCTTCTCCGCCCAGTTCCGCTCCTGCCAGTAGAACTCCTTCTCCCCGTACTTCGTCAGCTCCATGTCGACGACCCACTTCGTCGCCGAGACGTAGCCGTAGAGGCCGGGGACGACCATGCGGGCCGGGAAGCCGTGCTCCAGCGGCAGCGGCTCGCCGTTCATGCCGATCGCGAGCATCGCGTTGCGATCGGGGTCCATCAGGGCGTCGACCGGCGTACCGGTGGTCCACCCGTCGGTGCTGGTGGAGAACAACTGGTCGGCGCCAGGGCGCACACCCGCCTCTTCCAGCAGTTCGCGCATGGGGACGCCGATGAAGTTGGCGGTGGAGATGTACGGCCCGCCGACCTCGTTGGACACACACGTCATGGTGATCGTCTTCTCGACCAGCTCGCGGTCGCGGATGTCCCCGAAGTCGAAGGTCAACTCGTTCTCGACCATGCCGTGAATGCGCAGGTTCCAGTCCTCGGCCCGGAGCCGGGGAACGGTCAACGCCGTATCGATCCGGTAGAAGTCCCGGTTGGCGGTGATGAACTTCGGCGTACCGAGGCCGGAGAAGCTGGCGCCATCCGGGATGGCGAGCGCGGTGACGGCGGGTTTGAGCGTCCCGGCGATCGCCGCGCGGGAACCCTCGATGTCGACTCGACCCGAGAGGAACTGGCCCGCGCCGCCGAGAACACCCGCACCGACGGCCACGCCGCCCGCACCGACCAGGAACGTGCGTCGCGAGCTTCCGCTGTCGTCCTTGTCGCCAGAGTGCTGAACGCCCGCGGCTTCGGTATGACCGCCGGGGTTGGCCTCAGGATCGACGGAGGCCGCGACCTGGCCACCTGCCTGGGCTTCGGCCTGACGGGCGTGTGCGAGGCGGTGCAACCAGGCGAAGGCTCCGAGGCCCGCGATCAGGCTGGCGATCGGGGCGAGGACGGCGACCTGGCCGAGGTCGGGTCGGTTGAGCACGGCGAGGATGCCGAGCACACCGAGGATGCCCGCGAGAGCCAGGCCCGGCCAGGACACCCGCCGCGAGAGCAGCCCCGCCAGGATGGCGGCCAGCAGGATCGTCAGCGCCATGCCGCCAAGCAGGACGATCTTGTCGTAGGTGCCGAAGGTGGTCACCGCGAAGTCTTTGAGCGGTGCGGGGGTGAGGTCGATGGCGGTGTTGCCCACCGCGAGGAACGGCGAGGCGTTCGGGCCGACGAGACCTGCGACGAGATGGCCTGCGGCCAGTGCGGCCGCCACGGCGAGGACGCCGATCAGCGCCGCGACGAGAGCCGGTATGCGGGTGCTTTTCGCTGAAGGGTCCACACCAGGTCTTCGGAGCCGTCGTCTCCCCGGATTCCTCCGATTGTCACCCGATCGGGCCGATATGTCTCAGCTCAGGGCGGCCCTGAGCCGTTCCTCCTCGACCTTCCAGTACCCGTGTTCGGCGCCGTCGACGAGGATCACCGGCACCCGGTCGCCGTACTCGGCACGCAGCTCGGGGTCGCCGTCGACGTCCTCGGTCGACCACGTCACGCCGAGTTCGCCGCAGATCCGGTCGACGTCGGCCTCGGCGATCTCGCAGGCATGGCAGCCCTGCCTGGTCATGACCGTCACTCTGCTCACCCCGCGACGCTACCGCGCAGGCTCGCCCGCCTGAGCTTGCCGGTGACCGAGTGCGGCAGGGTCGCCACGAACTCGACGGTGCCCGGGATCTTGAACCTGGCCAGCCGTTCGGCGCAGTGCGCGAGCAGCCGGTCCTCGGTGAGGTCGGCGTCGGGGCGCAACACGACGACGGCCTTCACCCGCTCACCGGTCCGCCCGTCCGGCACCCCGACGGCGGCCGCCTCGGCCACCTCCGGCAGCTCGGCGATGACCTGCTCGACCTCGTGCGGGTAGACGTTGAAGCCGTTGACGATGATCAGGTCGTTGACCCGGTCGACCAGGTGCAGGTCGCCTTCGGCGTCGAAGTAGCCGACATCGCCGGTGCGGAACCAGCCCTCGCCGTCCGGGCCGTGGTCGCCGTCGGGCCAGTAGCCACTGAAGAGGTTGGCGCCGCGTGCGGACACCAAGCCCGTGTCGGTCGCCTCGTCGGAGAAGTCGGCGCTGACCTCGTCCGGGTCGTCCAGCAGAACCGTGGGCCTGCCGTCACTGTCGACCAGTCGGATCTCGACGCCCGGGATCGGACGGCCGACCGATCCCGGCTTCGCGAACCCGCCGCCCAATGTGGACGTCAGTACCGGGCCGGTTTCGGTGAGGCCGTACCCCTCGAACACGGTCAGCCCGGTCTCTTGCCGGAACAGCGTCAACGTGGCCGCGTCGAGCGGCGCGGCGCCGGAGGTGAGCATGCGGACGGTGGACAGCGCCTCGCCCAGTCGTTCCGCGCCGACCGAGACGAGTGCCTGGTACATCATCGGAACGCCGATGATCGTGGTGACCCGGTGGGCGCGACAGGTTTCGAGCGCCCGATCGAGGCCGAACTTGTCCAACAGGATGGCTGTGGCCCCGGTCGCGGCCACTTGCCACAGACCGGACAGGCCGTAGGCGTGTGCCAGCGGAACCGACAGCAGGACGCGATCGGTCGGACCGACCGGCGCGGGCCGGAGGGCGGCGCACTGCTCGACGTTGGCCAGCAGCGACCGGTGCGACAGCATCGCGCCACGCGGCTGACCGCCGGTACCCGAGGTGTAGCAAAGCACCGCCAGGTCCTCGCCACCCCCGACCGAGGCGACCGGCTCCACCTCGGCCCCGTCGAGAACCGGCAGGTCCAGCGTTGTCACGCCATCGACGGCGACCTCGCCGACGGCGAGCGTGGCACCACTGTGGTCGAGGACCCGCTCGACTTCCCTCGGCGCGGCGTCCATTGCCAAGGGAACGGCCACCGCACCCACCCGCAGGACCGCGAACAGGGCGACGCAATACTCGATGGTGTTGGGTAGCCGCAGGGCCACCCGATCGCCCGGAGCGATGCCCGCCGCCAACAGGACACGCGCATATCGATCCACCGCGGCGTGGCATTGCTGCCAACCGAGTGACAGCGCGGCCGAACCGTCGACCAAGGCGAGGCGGCGAGGTACTTTCGCGCAGGCCCTGGCCACCAGGTCCGCGACATTGCCGGGCGCGTGGGCCATCGTGTCGACCTCATTTCCACCGAGTAGCGAGGGTCACCAAATCTTTGCCGACATCCAGAGCCTCGCAGTGTGGCATGGGTCACCCTCATCCCGGTCACCCATCCGCCGGGCCTTCCTCCTGGAGCGTCGCCGCACTACCTACTACGAAGTAACAACACGTAAGCTGCGAGTCAAGCCCCGGCGATGGTGCGATCGCCGAGAACCGTCGAGGGAGTGTGCGGCTGCCCGATGACCCGCCAGACGCGATCGAATCCGGCTCTTCCGGCCCAGGCCGTGCCCCAGGCGCGGCCTTCGACGGAGCGCGCCCCATCGCGCCTTGCGCGGCCCACCCCGGAGCTCGACGCCGCCCACAGCGTCTCCTGGGACCTGGTGCACGCGGCACAGGAGGGCGACACGGTCGCCTTCGGCAAGCTGTACGACCGCTACGTCGACATCGTGTTCCGGTACGTCCTGTTCCGGGTCGGTGACCGAGAACTGGCCGAGGACGTCACCAGCGAGACCTTCCTGCGGGCGCTGCGCCGGATCACCTCGGTCAGCTACCAGGGCAGAGACGTCGGCGCCTGGTTCGTCACCATCGCCCGCAACCTCGTGCTCGACCACGTCAAGTCCAGCCGCTACCGGCTGGAGATCACCACACCGGAGATCCGGGATTCCGAGCGCGTCGAGGTCGGCCCCGAACAACAGGTGATGCTCAAGGTCACCAAGGAGGCCCTGCTTGACTGTGTCGGTCAACTCGGCGACGACCAACGCGAGTGCATCGTGCTGCGATTCCTGCAAGGGTTGTCCGTCGCCGAGACGGCGGCGATCATGAACCGGAACGAGGGGGCGGTGAAGGCACTTCAGCACCGGGCGGTCCGCAGGCTCGCCCAGCTCCTGCCTTCCGAACTGAGATGACCGGTCACCGGACACCACACACGGGTGGCCGTATCCCCGGTGCCGACCACTCGTTTCACTGGGCGAGATCCTCGATGAGCGGAGTGGTCGAAGCACGATGGAGGACAGCGGATCCGGGTCGTCGAGCCCGAGTGACGGGCATGAGCGGACCGCTCGTGCGGGTCGGCCGCACCCCTTGGCGCACGATCACCCCGTGATCACCGACGATCCGGATGACCTCGAACTCGACGACGACATCGTCATCGAGCTGCTTTCCGGGCTGGTCCCGGTCACCGCGCCGGATGGGGCTGCCCGCGACCGCATCCGGGAACGCGTGCTGGCCGGATTCGCCGAGCAGGCACCAGCGCCCCCACTCAGCGAGTCGATCGGCCAGCCTCGGCCCGTCCGGGCACCGCGAGCGGGGCGCGCTCCCCAGAGCAGACGCCCTGGCTCCCGCCCTGGCGACAAACCGACAGCGGGCTGGGGCACACGCGGCAGGCTCGCAGTGGCCACGGTGGCCGCACTCGCGTTGGTGTTCTCCCTGACCGGGATGAGCCTGCTTCTCGCGCGCGACGCCCTGCCCGGCGACGCGCTCTACGGGATGAAGCGAACCGCCGAGGCCGCATCGCTCGGTTTGACCTTCGGCGACGAGGAGAAGGCGTTCAAGCACCTCGAATTCGCCACCGCCCGGCTCACCGAGATCGAGACCCTGGCAGGGGCCTACCCGAACCCGAACGACGCCCCCGTCGACGCCTACCTGTCCGCGTTGACCGACTTCGACGTCGACGCGACGGCGGGTTCGCGGGAGTTGATCGCCTTGACCACCGCGAGCGACGGCAGCAGGCTCACCGGCCTCGGCGTGTGGGCCGAGCAGCAGTTCACCCGCCTTGAGGCGCTGCGCCTGCACGACGCGGCCCGCACGCACCAGGCCGTGTCGGTCACCCTGCTCGGCAAGATCCAGACCCGTGCTTCGGCCCTGGCCGAGCGCCTGCCGTGCGAGCAGATCACCTCCGGCGACCGCGACGACATCGGCGCGCTCCCGGCCAGCTCACCGTGTGCGCCCGTGCCGCGGGCCCCCGCCGCGATCGTGCCGCCGAACACCCAGGCGGGCACGGCACCGGTCATCACCACCGGTCCGGTCCCACCGCCCGCGCCCGGGTCTCCGAGACCACCGACGCAGACCGCGCCGGTCTTCCCGGGAACTCCGGCCCCGCCCGTCGAGCCGACGCCGAGGCCGACCGACGAACCGGGTGCGGTCCTCACATCGCCGACGACACCCGGCGATGTCGTGCCTGCCCCGCTACCCCTGCCGCCCCTCGAAGTTCCCCCACTGCTGCCCGGTCTGGTCCCAGGGCTGAACGTCGGATGACCGTGTTCACCCCAGGTCCGCGCGAAGGTCCTGGTCGAATCGCTACGCTGTGACTACGGCATATTGAGGTGCCCGATTCACCGGGAGGCGTGCGGTGTCCGTGCGGCGTGGGGACCACAGTCCCGAACTCGAACGCATCGCTGCGCTCGCGGGTGCGGCGAGCGCGGAAGCCGCCGTCAGCTCCGAGCAGACCCCACCGGACGCCCCCGATCCGGTCGACCTCACCGCCGCGGCGTTCTTCGACGTCGACAACACCATCATGATGGGGGCGTCGATCTTCCACTTCGCCCGCGGTCTCGCCGCGCGCAAGTTCTTCAGCAACTCCGACCTGGTGAAGTTCGCGCTGCAACAGGTGATGTTCCGGGTCGGCGGCAAGGAGAACGTCGACGGTATCCGGCAGCACCGCGAACAGGCCCTCTCCTTCGTGGCCGGGCACACGGTCGCCGAGTTGACCTCCCTCGGTGAAGAGATCTACGACGAGATGATGGCCGACAAGATCTGGCCGGGCACCCGTGCGCTCGCGCAGATGCACCTGGACGCCGGTCAACGGGTGTGGCTGGTGACGGCCACCCCGGTGGAGCTGGCGAACATCATCGCGCGACGCCTCGGGCTCAACGGGGCCCTTGGCACCGTCGCCGAGAGCGTGGACGGGGTGTTCACGGGCAAACTCGTCGGAGAGATGCTGCACGGGCCCGCGAAAGCGCACGCCGTCAGGTCACTGGCCGCCCGAGAAGGCCTGGACCTCCGCCGGTGCACCGCCTACTCGGATTCGGTCAACGACGTGCCGATGCTGTCGGTAGTGGGAACCGCGGTCGCGGTCAACCCGGACAGCAGCCTGCGCGAAGCCGCCCGCAAACGCGGGTGGGAGATTCGAGACTTCCGCACCGGACGGAAAGCCGCCAAGATCGGCGTGCCGTCAGTGCTGGGCGCGGGCGCGGTGGCCGGGGCCGTCGCCGCCGGCTTGGCCTACCGGAAGCGAACGGTGTGAGTTCCCCCGCTCGACTTCCGTCCACCGGCCAGGGTCAGCTTAGGAACGGATTGCCTCGCTGATCCAACATGCGATAGAGCGTGTGCTGAATGTTCTCTCTCACCTGATCGGTCAGATTGAACACCAGCATCGGATCTTCCTCGGCGCCCGAGTCGAATTCGTCGGTGCGGATCGGGGCCCCGAAGTGGATGTGCCATTTCGACGGCAGCGGAATGGCGCCGAGTGGGCCGAGCAGCGGGAAGAACGGGGTCACCGGGAAGTACGGCAGACCGAGCAGCCGCGCCACCGGCTTCAGGTCGGCGATCTTGGGGTAGATCTCCTCGGCGCCGACGATCGAGCAGGGGATGATCGGGACGGCGGTGCGTAGGGCCGCGGAGACGAAGCCACCTCGGCCGAAGCGCTGGACCCGGTAGCGCTGGGCGAACGGTTTGCCGATGCCTTTGAAGCCCTCCGGCCAGACGCCGACCAGTTCGTTGTCGCGCAGGAGTCGCTCGGCGTCCGGGTTGCACGCCAGGGTCTGACCGGACTTGCGGGCCAGCGCCCCCACCAGCGGCACCTGGAAGACCAGGTCGGCGCCCAGCATCCGCAGGTGACGCCCGCGCGGGTGGTTGTCGTGGACTGCCACGGCGGTCATCAGCGCGTCCAGGGGCACCGTGCCCGAGTGGTTGGAGACCACCAGCGCGCCGCCGTCCAGCGGTAGGTTCTCCGCTCCGGTGACCTCGACGCGGAACCAGTTGCGGTAGAGCCAGCGCAACGCGGGCAGCAGGACGCGGTCGGTCAGTTCGGGGTCGAAGCCGAACTGGTCGACCGGGTAGTCGCCGGTGAGTCGTCTGCGCAGGAAGCCGATGGCGTCCGCGATGCCCCCACGTAGCTCGGAGACGGCGGGGCCGGGGATTTCCGGGCGCAGCGGCGTGGGCTCCACCACCGCGCCGTCAGCTCTCGGGATCGACCTGATCCGGGGCATCGGGATGACCCGAGCGTCCTGCATGGGTGTGCCGCCTTCCGGGGCCTCGACAAGCATGGTCACTGATGGGGCCGCAGGACCCGTCGTTCCAGTGCGGCGAGCCGCGCGGGGTCGAGCAAGGGTCGCAACGCGGTGCCGTGCACGTAGTCGTCGAACGCCTGTCGGGTGGTCCAGCGCGGAGTGAACCCGAAGGCCGTCTTGAGCCGGGTCGTGTCGATGACGCGGCCGTAGTTCAGGTAGCGCACGTGGTCGGGAGAGAAGTCGACGAGCCGGAAGCCGCGCAGCATCCGGCCCGCCGTCGGCATCGCGGCGCGCGGAACGGGCAGTGGGACACGGCCCGCCCGGCGGATGGCCTGCGACAGCATCAGCACGCCGTCACCGCCGACATGAAGGTGCCGGGGTGTTCTCCCCGGCTCGCCTGCTCCAGGACGGCCAGGGCGTCCTCGGAGTGCAGGAGCTGGATGCGGGCGTCGTAGCCGAGGACGGTCGGCACGACCGGCAGGGCGAAGTACCGGGTGAGCACCGTGTCGATCCTGGGGCCGATCAGATTCGCCAGCCGGGCGATCGTGACCGCGACATCCGGGCGGCGTCTGGCGAAGCCGCGCACGTAGGCCTCGATCTCCACCGCGTCCTTGGCGTAGCCGCCGGAGGCGATGTCGCGGGCCGGGTCGTCCTCGCCGAACACGGCGGGCGAGCGGGACCCCGCGCCGTAGACCGCGGCCGTCGACTTCACCACGAGGTTGCGCACCAGAGGCGCACGCTGGCACGCGGCGAGTAGCTGCATGGTGCCGATGACGTTCATTTCCTTGAGCACCGAACGCCGTCCCGGGCCAGGCGGGTGCGCGGTGGTGGAGGCGTGCACGACGGTGTCGACCTTGGCCGAGGTGATGACCTTGGCGATCAGCGGGTTGCGGATGTCGGCGCGCACGAACTCGGCCCGGCCCATCGTGCGCACCACGTCGGCGGACGGCGAGACGGTGTCGACGCCGAGCACGCGGTCGATGGACGGGTCGGCCGCGAGCCTGGCGGCCAGGTTGCCCCCGAGGTAGCCGCCGACCCCGGTGACCAGGACGACTTTGAGCGTCATGGATGACTCTCGCGAAGTGGAGGTTGGTAGTCGCCGACTCTACCGTCGGGTCGACGCCGACCCTGGTCGAGTGACGCGGTCTGGACGCGGGTCGCACGAGCTGTTCGGCCATGTCGACCGATCGTGTCAACCCGGACGGAAAGCGGCGTCGCCCGCACCACCTGGGGTGGTGCGGGC
>JALZNB010000326.1 GCA_030857905.1 Actinomycetota bacterium | reverse complement strand
GGTCAAGCTTGACGTCCCCGGACTCCACCTCGACCGACACGGTGTCGCCGATCTCGGTCAGCTCCACCGCGCCGGACTCGGCCGCGATGTTCACCGGCCCCCCGGCCCGGCGAATCACCACGTTCCCCGCCTCGGAGCGCACGTTGACCGACGCCGCGTCGTCCACTGTCACATCGCCGGACTCGACCTGACCCGTGACGGTCGCCCCAGCCGGAACCACCACGTCATAGTCGATCCAACAGTTGCGGACCTCGCAGCCCGTCAGCACCAGCACGTCCCCCTCGACCCGGTGCGTCGCCCCCGGCCTGTCGCCGTGATGCTTGACCGTGCGGTGCACCTTGGTCGGACCACCGGTGTGGATCTTGATCGAACCCGCGTCACTCGCCAGCCGGACGCTGCGAATCGTCTCGCCGATCGCGTTGTCGTCCGTGTAGGAGTCGACCGTGCTCAGCCCACAGGCCGATGTCAGCATCACCAGGCCCGCCACTCCCAGCGCGGACACCCCCAGAACCAGCTTCCGCTGCGTCATTGCGCCTACCCCTCACCCAAAGTTGACTCAACGTGACGCTATTGGCCCGCCTCACCCCCGGGCATCAGGGACGCCCCCGAAACGACCCGGAGGTTGTCCCTACCGCCATCCGGCGATCGCGAGTCCCGAGCAAGGGTGCGAGAAGGTGCTCGACCACCGGCAACAGCTCGGCGGCGGTCGGCGGCTCGTCGTCGAAGAGGCCCTGGATCAGGATTCCGTCGACGGCGGCGAGGAACGCGCGGAAGCCGACCTCGTCCGGTTCACGGCCGATGCTGGTCAGCACGTCGAGCCAGAGTCGCGCGGCCGGGCGCAGCGCCGGGTCGCGGGCGGCCTGCAGGTACAGCTCGAACTCGGCCATCGTCCGGCCACGCTCCGGCCCGAGGGCGTCGGCCAGAAGATCGGCGACCACCCCAGCCGGGCTGGTGCCCTTGATCCGCGCCGACTCGATGCCGTCGCGCACATCGGCGGCGAGACGCTCCGACGACTCGGTCAAGGTGGTGACGAGCAGGTCGTGCAGCGTGGCGAAGTGGTAGGTGATCGACGTGGCCGGCACCCCGGCCTCGGTCGCGACCGACCGGTGGGTGACTCCGGCGAGGCCGTCGCGCTCAATGACCCGCAAGGTGGCTTCGGTGATCTCCGCGCGCCTGCGGTCGCCGCGCGCCTTGCGGCCGTCGACCCGACGCGGGCGGCTCAGCGCGACCGCCCGATCTCCAAGGCCCGCTTGGGCGAGATCGTGGTGGCCATCTCGCTGACGATCCGCACTACGAGCAAGATGAGCGAGTGCATACCGACGAAACTACCTGAACAATTGTCCCAATAGTTGCGAGGTATGCGCCACACTTGGCCGAATTGGGCTTCGCCCAATGAGTTACCGGCGAGTAAGAAGACGTAGGTTCCGAACCGAACCGCTCCGACGGAAGGTCAGCGCCACATGGGTGCCGTGCAGCTAACACTCGGTCTGGTCGCCGTCGCGATCAGCATCGTGGCCTGGGGGATGTTCGTCCGCACGGTCGCGCGGATGATCTCGATCATCCGCCTCGGCCAGCCGGACGCCACCCGCAACGGCCCGTTCGTGCCTCGGATGAAGAACCTGATCATCGAATTCGCCGCGCACACCCGGATGAACAAGTTCCGGCACGTCGGGTTCTGGCACTGGATGGTGATGTGGGGCTTCCTCGTCGGCTCCGCGGCCCTGTTCGAGGCCTACGGCGAGGTGTTCGTCCCGACATGGGGCTGGCCGATCCTCGACGACTGGAACCTGTGGCACCTGCTGATGGAGCTGCTCGGCATCGCCACCGTCGTCGGCGGCGTCGCGCTCGTCGTCATCCGCCAGCGCAACCACCCGCGCCGCGCCGACCGGCAGTCGCGCTTCCAGGGGTCGAACTTCTGGCAGGCGTACTTCGTCGAGGCCGTGGTGATCTTCGAGGGTCTCGGCATCCTCGGTGTCCGCGCGGCCAAAGCCGCGCTCGGCGCGCACGAACTGCCGCTGTGGGCCGCTTTCCTGACCAACCCGGTCGGCGACCTGCTGCCCGCGAGCCCGGCGCTGGTGTCGGTGCTGGCGTTCGTCAAGCTCATGGGCGCGATGGTGTGGGTCTACGTGGTCGCCAAGTACCTGACCATGGGCGTGGCGTGGCACCGGTTCAGCGCGTTCTTCAACATCTACTTCAAGCGCGAGGCCGACGGCGGGGTCGCGCTCGGCGCGGTCAAGCCGATGACCTCCGGCGGCAAGATCCTCGACTTCGAGGAGGCCGACCCGGACAAGGACGTCTTCGGCGCGGGCAAGATCGAGGACTTCTCCTGGAAGGGCTGGCTCGACTTCAGCACGTGCACCGAATGTGGGCGCTGCCAGTCCCAGTGCCCGGCGTGGAACACGGGCAAGCCGCTGTCGCCGAAGCTGATGATCATGCAGTTGCGCGACCACGCGTACGCCAAGGCGCCCTACCTGCTCGCGGGTGGCCGCAAGGACATGGCGGGCGACGAGATCGGACTGACCGGGGACAACCCGCACGCGGGCATCGACGTCCTGGCCCTGGCCGAGGCCGAACGCCCGCTGATCGGCGGCGTCGACGAACTCGGCGTCATCGACCCCGAGGTGCTGTGGTCGTGCACGACGTGTGGCG
>JALZNB010000319.1 GCA_030857905.1 Actinomycetota bacterium | reverse complement strand
GACCTGACCGACGCCGGGGATCAACAGCGACCCGGCGGCGATGGTGGCCGACGCGCTGGAGACGATCCCGGACACCTTGCCGACGCCGTCGAGCACCTGCACGTACCAGCCGTCGTTCTCCGGCTTGAACACCTCGTCAGGTCCGCTGCGGATGGCCTCGGCCGCCTGATCGGCTTCGCGTTCGTGCTTGGTCTTGAGCCGCCGCGCCTCGGACATGACCTGTTCCCACTGGCGGTCGAGGTCACCGACCTCGGTGACCGTGCTGAGGAACGCGTCGTACTTGCGCTGGTAATCCGGTCGCGTGGTGTCGTGCGGAATCGCCGCCGCGGCACGTTCCTGGGCCGCCTCGGCGGTGCGCAGCGCCTTCTTGAGCCGTTTCGCCTTGTCTTCGAGGTCTTCGGCCTTGTCCTGGTTCGCCGACATCTGGCCACCCCAGGTGATCAGGGCCCTGGTCACCTTGCCCATCGACTCCGCGCCCTTGGCGATCCCCTTGGGCAGGTCGTCGCCGTGGTCGGAGAACTCCTCCGCGGCCGAACCGCCCCAGTCGGAGCCGTCGGCGATCGTGACGGCCTCGGCGAGGCGGGGGCCGACCGCGGCCAGCATGGTCTGCACCCGGGCGAGGGTGACCAACATCGTCTGCACCGCGGAGAGTTCGCCCTCGGCCGGGTCGAAGCCCAGCGCCGGGAAGCTGCGCGTCATGTCTTCAGTCCCTCAGGAGAGTGTCGGCGCGGGCCTGCTGGGTGGCGGCGGCCACCCGCAGGACGTCGAGTTGCTGTTCGGCGACCGCGTGGTCGACGGCCATCCGCATCCGGTCGGCGCCGCCCTGTTCGACGGCTGTGTAGTTCGCCACCGCGCCGTCGACGTTGCCCGCGATCGTGTCGATCTTGTCCCGCATCGAGCCGAGGTCGTCGCGCCACTGATCGGCCACTTCCCGCGCGGCGGCGGCGATGTCACCCGGTCCGAGGTCGCCACCGGTCACCTCAAGCGCGTTCGCCGCCGCCTCCACCTCGTCTGCCAGCGCCTTCAGCTCGCCGACGCGGATGGCCAGGCTCGCGGTGTCGACGGTGTATCCGGTACCCATCGCTTCTCCTTCGCGGTTCGCCCGAAGTCAAGCTCGATCACAGCACGCGCGGCAGGCACCGGTGCGCAGGGAGGCAAGCGGAGGGCACGGGCGGGCAAAGGCACAATGACGAGGTGACCGCGCAGACTCAGGGCAGCATCGGATCGGACACGGACCTCGATGACCTTGTCGTGCACATGGCGGACGTCGGCGTCCGCCGGGGCACCGCCAATTTGCTCGAAGGGGTGAACTGGAGCGTCGAACTCGACGAGCGCTGGGTGATCCTCGGCGGCAACGGCGCGGGCAAGACCACCCTGCTGCGGCTCGCCGGGGCCGAACTGCACCCCAGCGGCGGCACCGTGGACGTGCTCGGCGAGCGTCTCGGCAAGGTCGACGTCTTCGAACTGCGGACCCGCATCGGGTTCTGCTCGGCTGCGCTGGCCAACCGGGTACCGGCCGAGGAAAAGGTGCTCGACGTCGTCGTCAGCGCCGGATACGCGGTGGTCGGCCGCTGGCGCGAACAGTACGACCAGCTCGACACCGGGCGGGCCGAGGAACTGCTCAAGGCGATGGGTGTCGCCCACCTGAGCGAACGGACCTTCGGCACCCTGTCCGAGGGTGAACGCAAGCGCACGCTGATCGCCCGCGCCCTGATGACCGACCCGGAACTGCTGCTGCTCGACGAGCCAGCCGCCGGTCTCGACCTCGGCGGCCGCGAGGACCTGGTCGCGTTGCTCTCCGAGATCGCGCAGGACCCGGACGCGCCCGCGACCGTGCTGGTCACCCACCACGTCGAGGAGATCCCGCCCGGCTTCACCCACCTGATGTTGCTCGGCGGTGGCTCCGTGGTGGCCCAGGGCCTGATCGACGACGTGCTGACCAGCGAGAACCTGTCCGCCGCGTTCGGGCAGAAATTGGTGCTGGAACGCTCGGGCGAGCGGTACTTCGCGCGCCGCGAGGCCTGAAATTCTTACCGACAGGTAACCTGCGACGGTCGTGTGACCGCGCACCGGCTAGGAGGGCTTTCACGTGGGTGAGTTCGTTCGGTTCGAGGTAGAGGACGGCATCGGCACCATCCGGCTCGACCGGCCGCCGATGAACCCGATCAGCCGCCAGGTGCAGGCCGAGCTGCGCGCGGCCGCGCAGGAGGCCCGCGACCGCGACGACGTCAAATCCGTGATCATCTACGGCGGTGAGAAGGTGTTCGCCGCGGGCGCGGACGTCAAGGAATTCGCGGCGATGGGCTACACCGACATCGCCGACTACGCCCCGGAGCTGAGCGGCTCGATCACCGCGATCGCCGAGATGCCCAAGCCGACCGTCGCCGCCATCACCGGCTTCGCCCTCGGTGGCGGCTTCGAGCTGGCGTTGGCGTGCGATCGCCGCATCGCGGGCGACAACGCCAAGGTCGGTCAGCCGGAGGTCCTGCTCGGCCTCATTCCCGGCGCGGGCGGTACCCAGCGCCTCGCCCGGCTCATCGGGCCCAGCCGCGCCAAGGACGTGGTCTACACGGGACGGTTCGTCAGGGCCGACGAGGCACTGGCGATCGGGATGGTCGACGAGGTCGTCGCACCCGATGACGTCTATGCCGCCGCCCGCCGCTGGGCGGGCCAGTTCACCGGCGCCGCGTCCCGTGCGTTGGCCGCGGCGAAGGCCGCGATCGACGGCGGTCTGGACAACGACCTCGCCAGCGGCCTCAAGCTTGAGACGAACCTGTTCGCGGCGCTGTTCGCCACCGAGGACCGGGAAACCGGACTGCGCTCGTTCATCGAGAACGGGCCGGGGAAGGCCGAGTTCAATGGCCGCTGATCCGATCCCCAACCCGCACGCCACCGCCGAGCAGGTCCAGGCGGCGTACTCCGACCCCAAGCTCGCGAACGTGCTCTACCACGACTGGGAAGCGGGCACGTACGACGAGAAGTGGTCGATCTCGTACGACCAACGCTGCATCGACTACGCCGTCGGTCGGTTCGAGGCTGTGGCCGGTGGGGTGGCGCAGCCGTACGAGCACGCGATGGAACTGGGCAGTGGCACCGGTTTCTTCCTGCTGAACCTGATGCAGGGCGGCATCGCGAAGAAGGGCTCGGTCACCGACCTGTCGCCGGGCATGGTCGAGGTCGCACTGCGCAACGCGGCGGGCCTCGGCCTCGACGTGGACGGCCGGGTGGCCGACGCCGAGCGCATCCCGTACGACGACGACAGCTTCGACCTGGTGGTCGGACACGCCGTCCTGCACCACATCCCGGACATCCCGGCCGCGTTCGCCGAGATCCGGCGCGTGCTCAAACCGGGCGGCCGCTTCGTCTTCGCGGGCGAACCGACCCGCATCGGCGACAAGTACGCGCGCAAGCTCGGCCAGGCGACGTGGTGGCTCACCACGAACCTGACCAAACTGGGCCCGCTGCGCGAATGGCGTCGCCCGCAAGAAGAACTGGACGAATCCTCGCGCGCGGCCGCGCTGGAAGCGGTCGTCGACATCCATACTTTCGACCCGGCCACCCTTGAGGACACCGTGCGAGCGGCGGGAATGGTGGGAGTCCGCGCGGTCACCGAGGAATTCGCGGCGGCACTGTTCGGCTGGCCGGTGCGCACCTTCGAAGCGGCCGTCCCGCGCGAGAAACTCGGCTTCCCGTGGGCGATGTTCGCCTACAAGACCTGGCAGCGACTGTCCTGGGTGGACGAGAAACTGCTACGCGGAGTCGTGCCGCGCGAGCTGTTCTACAACGTGCTGATCAGCGGACGCAAGCCGGGCTGAGTGGGCTACGACTTCACCCTCGACGACGTCACCTACCTGACGTCCCCGACCGGGCGCGCTGCTCTCGCCGAGATCGGCCGGTTGCCGCTGACCTCGGCGAGCTACCTGTCCGACGTGGCCTCGGCGCGGTCCGCGTTCGGTGACCGATCGGCGCCCCTGCTGGAAACCGTGCTGCTGCGCCGAAAAGCCGTGTCCAAACTGGACTGCGCGGAATGGCTGTTCACCGACGCCGCGTTGCAACAGTCGACACCATCCGTGGTGGCGGCGCACCGAGCCCGTCGCTTCGTCGGCCGAGACGTACACGACGTGACGTGCTCGATCGGCGTGGACCTGGCGGTGGTGGCCCGCGTCGCCGCCCGATGCGTCGGCTCGGACCTCGACCCGGTGCGGTTGGCGATGGCGCGATCCAACGTGCCGGATGTGCCGGTCCTACGGGCGGACGCACTGGCCCCGGTGAGCCGAGAAACCGCCGTGCTGGCCGACCCCGGACGCCGCGACTCTTCAGGCCGTCGACGTTGGCGGCCTTCGGACTTCGCGCCACCGCTGGATTCCCTGGCCTCCACGTACGCGGGTCGGGACATGGCGGTGAAGTGCGCCCCGGGCATCGACTTCGCCGATGTGCCGTGGGCGGACGAGGTCGAAGTCGTCTCGCTGGACGGCGCGGTCAAGGAAGCGTGCCTGTGGACCGGATCATTGGCCAGCGGAGTCCACCGCCGCGCGACCGTCCTGCGCGATGGTACCGAGTGGACACTCACCGACATCGACGACGACACCTGCCCGGTGACACCGGTGGACGAATGGATCATCGACCCGGACGGCGCCGTCGTCCGCGCCGGACTGGTACGCCAGTACGCGGCCCGACACGGACTCGGTCAGTTGGACGAGCGCATCGCCTACCTGACCGGCCCACGACCCCCGGCGGGCGTACGGGCCTTCCGCGTCCTGGAACACGGCAAGTACAGCGAGAAAGCGTTGCGCACCACACTGTCTCGGTTGTCTGTGGGGCGACTGGAAATCTTGGTGCGAGGCTTGGACGTTGACCCGAACGCCTTGCGTCCCCGGTTGAAACTGCGCGGTTCAGCGGAGGCATCGGTGGTGTTGACCCGGATCGGTCGCGGCCCGGTCGCGATCATCTGCCAGGCCGGGCGAATCAGCGACTGACCTCCGCGACGATCCGTGCTCGCCGTCCAGGTCTGCGATTGTAAGAAATTCTTTATAGTGGAGTCGTGGTTGATCAGAAGCTTCCTGGCGAAGGGCCGACCACGGCTGTCTCGGTGTCCATACACACTGGGACAGTCGGTGCCGTGAGTAGCCGTGTCGGCCAGCGCGGGGCCGAGCCTCCGGTTCGGCGACAGATCGAGCGCGACAACCTGGACGAGCTGATCGCTGCCGCCGAAGCAGAGCATGGCGCGCTTACCGCGCTAGAGATCGAATCGAAGCGGAAACCGCTCGCGGTGGCTCGTGTGCGGCCTTGATTGGGCCGCGGTTCTGGAGGGTTCGGGCTGTTCTGCGTGATCGTGAGCTGACCGCGTGGTTGGCGCCGCCCGAGCCGGTGTGATCACGAACACCGCGACTTTGGTCGAGGTGATTCATCCCGGATCGACCGCTCGTCCTTCGAGTGGATGCTCTCGTGGGTGGGAGTAAAAGCTGTCATTTCCGACATCGTCAGGCAAGCGGGAATCTTGAGGGCTCAGTCCCCGCAGGATGAAGTCGCGCACGGCGTCCAGGTCGGTGTCCGATGCGATGTCGACCTCGCGGGTGCCCGCCACGCCCTCCGGCGCGAACATTCGGCGATCGCCGATCAATGCCCCACGTGACGGCCCGAACGCGGTCTCCACCGACACCGGCATCCGGGTCGTGGCAAGGATTCCTGGGTTGATGGCTTCTGCCACCGCGACCGCGTCATGCAGAATCGTCGTGTCCGTGCCCAGCAGTTGCGTGTAATGCGCCCGGTATACGGCCGTCAGAGGTTCCAAAGACGCGCCGATCGGGCCCGATGAAGCCAATCGTGACAACCAGTTGCCGTCCACCGCGCAGCGGTAGGTCAGGTCGATCGGTACGACGACTGTGGGCACGTCTTCCTCGACCACTACGCGTCGGGCGGCTTCTGGGTCGCACCAGAAGTTGAACTCGGCGGCGGCGGTGCTGTTGCCGCCGCCCAGACCTCCGCCCATGATCACCAGGCGTTCGATCTTCGGTTTCAGGCCAGGGTGGGCCGCCAGCAGCAGCGCGATGTTGGTCAGCGGGCCGATCGGGGCGATCGTGACCGGCTCGGGTGATTCTTCGAGGACGCGGGCCATCAACGTCACCGCGTCGACGGGTTCGACACCGCGAGTGCGGGTGGGGAGCGTGTGGGCGAGCCCGGACAGGCCGTCCTCGCCGTGGGCGATCTTCGACTCCCGGGGTTGCGGATGGACCAGCGGACGCACCGCCCCGATCGCGACCGGTACGTCCTCGCGCCCGCACAGCGCCAGTACGCGCAGGGTGTTCGACGTTGTCGCGGCCAGGCTGACGTTGCCGAACACCGTTGTCACGGCGAGTAGGTCCACCGACGGTGACATCGCCGCCAGGCTCAACGCGAAGGCGTCGTCGACGCCGGGGTCCGTGTCGATGATCAGTTTCACCATGGGGACCACCCTGCCACCGGGTACCTACTATTCGGTTAACGTTTTCCCCATGACGTCGATGTGGGCATCGCCGGTCACCACCCGGCTGCGGTACTGGTCGCGTCGCGACCCGGCGCAGGCCAGGTTCCTCACCGTGGAGTCGCTGCGGTGGGTGCTGCGCAACCGTGCCTACTCGCCCTGGTACCTGGTCCGTTATTGGCGGCTGTTGAAATTCCGCGTCGCCAACCCGCACGTCATCCTGCGCGGCATGGTCTTCCTCGGCAAGGACGTCGAGATCCACGCTCGTCCCGGTTTCGGCAGGTTGGAGATCGGTCGCTGGGTGCACATCGGCGACGGCAACGCGATCCGCTGCCACGAGGGCTCACTGCGCATCGGCGACAAGGTGGTCTTCGGCCGCCAGAACGTCGTCAACTGTTATCTCGACATCGAACTCGGCGATGCCGCTCTCGTCGCCGACTGGGTCTACATCTGCGATTTCGACCACGTCACCACCGACGTCCACCGGCCGATCAAGGACCAGGGCATCGTCAAGTCGCCGGTCCGAATCGGTCCGGACACCTGGATGTGCGCCAAGGTCACCATCACCAAGGGCACGCGCATCGGCCGGGGATGTGTCATCGGCGCGCACGCCGTCGTTCGCGGCGACATCCCGGATTACGCCGTCGCGGCGGGCACCCCGGCCAAGGTCGTGCGTGACCGTCGGACCGCCTATGAGGCCGACGCGGAACGTCGGGCCGCGGTGGCGGACATGGCCCGCAAGGCACGGACGGCCCTGAAGAAGACGCTGGAAAGCTGACCTAGTGCGGTGACCACTAACGTTCACCGTGTTCGACCCGCCCACGACGCGCCTGACGGCACGGCCGGAAAAGGCCAAGTACGTCCAGTACGAGTGCCTTTCCACCCGCGCCGTGTACCCGCCGACCACGACAAACGTCAGTAGCCACCGCACTAGGGCCCGAACGCGTTACCGGAGGCGATCTTCGGTCGACCGAGTGCCACGGGCTCGCCCTCGACCGCCGAGGCGTAGACGGCCGCGGTCCGCTCCGCGATGAGTGTCCAGTCGAAGTCGACCGAGAGCCGTGCCTTCGCCGTTCTGGCGCGCTTGCGGGCGCTGATCGGGTCGTCGAGCACGCGACGGACCGCTGTGGCGAGGCCGTCGGCGTCGCCGGGAGCGAACGACAGACCGGTCTCGCCTTGCACGACCACTTCACCGAGCCCGCCCGCGGTGGACGCCACCAGGGGGGCACCCGCCGCCGCCGCTTCGAGGGCCACGATGCCGAACGGCTCGTACCGGCTGGGCAGGACCACCGCGTCCGCCGCGGCCAGCGTGGCGACCAGGTCGTCGTCGGAGAGGTGTCCGGCGAAGTTGATCGCGCGGCGAATCCGCAGTTTGCGGGCGAGTTCCACCAGCGCGGCGGCGTGCACTCCCTTGCCTGCCACCACGAGGCGAGTGCCGGGGTGGGTGCGGCGGATGCGGGGCAGCGCCGAGATCAGGTCGTGCACCCCCTTCTCCCACTCCAGCCTGCCGAAGAACAGCAACAGGGGAGCGCCGTCGGGGCTGTGGGTGGCGCGGGCTTCGCGGACCGCGCGCGGCGGGACCCGCCAGGTGCGCGGCTCGATGCCGTTGTGGATCACGGTGATGGTCGCCGGGTCGATCTCGAACAGGTGCGCGACCTCGGCCCGCATCGCCGACGAGCACGTGATGACGGCGTCCGCGCGGTTGGCCAGCCACCACTCCACCGAGTGAACCTGCTGGTTGAGTGGCTGTGACAGCCAGCCACTGTGCCTGCCCGCCTCAGTGGCGTGCATGGTGGCCACCAGCGGGACTCCGGCCTGCTCGGCGAGCGCGATGGCGGGCTGGGTGACCAGCCAGTCGTGGGCGTGCACGACATCCGGTCGCCAGCGGTTCAGCAGGGCGAGGCCCGCTCGGATCATCGCGTGCCCCATGGCGAGGGTCCAGGCGACGAGGTCGTTCTCGAACACCAGGTGGGTCGGGTCTTCGGCGACCCGGATGACCCGCACGCCGTCGTGGACCGAGTCCGAGGTCGGGTGCGTGGTCGCGTCCGTGCCCGCCTCGTGGCGACACAGCACCACGACCTCGTGCCCCTGAGTCGCGAGGTGGCGCGCGATGGCGTGTACGTGCCTGCCGAGACCGCCCACGACCACCGGTGGGTACTCCCACGACAACATCAACACGCGCATCGTCAAGCGGTCCTCGTCCTCGGTCGGAAAAACCCTACTCGCCGGTACCCAAGCCGCGCACGTCGAGGGCGCCGAATGGTCCGTCGTCGGCGCGCAGCTCGGCCGCACGTGCCCCCGCGCGTTCGCGCGCGCCCGCGCGAATGAGAGAAGCCAGCTCGCCGTACCGGGCATCATGCACCTTGGCGCGGCGGCGGGCGTAGTCGGCGGCCGAGTCCTTGGTGACCATGAACGCCCAGTCGCTCGACAACGCCAGCAGCGCCTCGCGCACCGCCTGGTCCAGGACGAGGTCGCGCACACCGGCCGGTCGGGAGTCGACCAGGTCCAGCAGGTCACGCTGGAGATCGGCACCCGAACGCACCAGATCCGCCACCTGCTCGCCGTCCCACACCCGCCAGTCCTTGCCCGAGCCCCACGACGACGCGGGCAGGTCGACCCGACCGCCGACGTAGCCCGCCGCGAGAGCGCCGCCCAGCGTGGTCACCTCGACGCCCGCCTCGGGCAGGGCCCGCAGCACGGCCTCCAACCAGGCAGGGCCTTCGTGCCACCAGTGGCCGAACAGTTCCGTGTCGTAGGCGCACACCACGAGCGCGGGCCGCCCGTGCCGCGCGCGCTGCTCGTGCAGGCGGTGGACGACCGTGGCCACGAAGTCCTCGGCGTGCGCGCGGATCGACCTCGCGGCCAGCGCGGGCTCGTAGGGCTGTTTCTGGTCGGTGGGCACCTGCCGTCCGGTGACACGCGACGGTTTGAGACCCGACGGATGGTCGTAGGTGTGGAAGTCGCGGTAGGCCGGGTCGCCCGGGTAGCCCGCCTTCGGGGACCAGACGCGATAGGTGACCTCCAGGTCGCGGCCGAAGCACAGGACGTCGGACTCGCCGACGGGTCGGGCGAAGGCCGTGTCGCCGTGCAGCGCCGGACCGTCCACAAGGAACCGTTCGACGCCCGCGTCGGCGTAGCCCCGTTCCATGCCCGGCGCGTACCCGCACTCCGGCGCCCAGATCCCCCGCGGTGTGCGGCCGATGCGGCGGGTGGTGTCCGCGAGGCCGGTCCGCAGCGTGAAGTCGCGCACCCGAGGGTCGAGCAGTGGCTGGAACGGGTGCGTCGCCGGACCGCCGATCAACTCGATGACGCCGTCGTCGACCAACGGGCGCAGCACGGGCGAGAAACCGTGGCGCCACCGGGACTCGAACTCGGTGATGGCCCCCGCCGACGCGCGGTACTCGGCGGCGGCGAGGTCGCGCAGCCGCTGGTCGTCGCCGCGCCAGCGGTCGGCCGCGTACTGGGCGCGCAGGTTCCAGTTGCCCAGCCAGTCGTGCATCGCGCGCAGGGCATAGGGATCGTCGAGTTGCGCGGCCAGGACCGGGGTGACACCGAGGGTGAACATGTCGCGGCGGCCCTCGTCGGCGAATCGCCGGGCGAGATCGACCACGGGCAGATAGGAGTGCGCCCAGGCCTGATAGAGCCATTCCTCGCCGACCGGCCACGTTCCGTGGTGCGGCAACCAGGGCAGGTGGCTGTGCAGGACCAGTGCGAAACCTCCGATCGGCGCGCTCATGCGCGGGCGATCGCGACGAGGTCGAGGCTCGCGTCCAGGTCGGTGGTGGTGACGACGAAGTCGCCCGCGGCCACCGACGTGACGGCGGCGAGCAACTCCTCCGGCCACGGCCCGCCCGACACCGCCACCTCGACCTGGGCGTCGATGATCGACCCGCCGAACGCGGCGTCGAGTTCGGTGAGCCGCGGTCCATGGTGGACACCGCCGAGGAAATCCACGTCGAACCCGGCGGCGCGCAGCATCTCGTCCAATTCGGACGGTGCCAGTTCCCTGGTGTGGAACGGGTTGAGTGGGGTGTCCAGGCCAGGGGAGAAGGTGAGCCTGTTGGGCGTGGTGACCATCAGGGTGCCGCCGGGCCGCAGCACCCTGCGGCATTCGGCGAGAAACCCCTCCTGGTCCCACAGGTGCTCGATCACCTGGAGGTTCGCCACCACGTCCACCGACCCTGATCGCACGGGCAGTGCGGCCAGATTCCCCCGCACCGCCTGGATGTCGGGATAGACCCTGCCCACGTGGGCGACGGTCGACTCGTCGTAGTCGAGCGCGATCACGAGTTTCGCGCGGGCCGCGAACAGGTCCGCGCCGTAGCCCTCGCCGCAACCGGCCTCGAGTACGATCGCGTCCGCGCAGTGTCTGGCCAGGTTGAAATAGGCCACCTCGTGACGTCGGAACCAGTAGTTCTCCTGTGCGACATCGGGCACAGTGCGCTCACCGGTCAGGGGGAGCCGATCGGATTCCGTGGACACTCCAGGGACCGTAGTCGATCCGCCACCGCCGAAGGGCCGTCAGGGTTTGCGTCCGATGCCGCCGACGATGCAGTGGGAGACCGCGTCGTGCGCCTTGAGCTGGGGGCCGTCCGGCCACCAGTCGGCGCACGTGGTGATACCGGGCTCGATCATGTCGAGGCCGGGGAACATCTCCTCGATCTCGGCCCGGGTGCGGAAACTGCCGGAACCCATGGGGCTGTGCACGAAGATGTCCTCCATCCGTCGCGCCAACGGGGTGTACTCGGGGACCTCGGGGTCGAAAAAGTGACTCAGCGCAACGAAGGAGCCCGATGGCAGAGCGTCCACATAGGCCCGCATGATGTCGCCCGGGCTGCGCTCGCCGTCGTAATGGTGGATGGTGCCAAGGTGGAACAGGGCGACCGGCTCGGTGAAGTCGATGTACCGCCGCACCGCTTCGTGGGACAGAAGTGCCTCGGGATCGAAGATGTCCTCGGCGACGAAGTGCGTCCGGTCGTTCTCCTCCAACAGCGCGCGACCGTGCGCGACGACCACCGGGTCGTTGTCGACGTACACCACGGTGGAGTCCGGTTGGAGGCGCTGCGCGACCTGGTGGGTGTTCTCCGCCGTCGGCAGGCCGGAGCCGCAGTCGAGGTACTGCCTGATGTTGGTCTGCGAGGCGATGAATCTGGTCGCGCGGATCAGGAACGAGCGGTTGTCCACCGCGAGGGTCGCGGCCTCCGGGGCGACCGTCTGCACCCGGCGCAGGACTTCGCGGTCGATCTCGTAGTTGTCCTTGCCGCCGAGGAAGGCGTCGTAGACTCGCGCGATGCTGGCCTTGGTCGTGTCGATGTGGATCGGCACGGCGCGTTCCCTATCGTGGTGGACGGGCTGGGCATCGGTGCTGGACATGGGTCCTCACAGAGCGTTGTGGATCATGGACGGTGCGCGATCGGGGGTATCGTCACTTTAGGGGTCCCCACAAGGGGTGAATATCTCGGGTCGTGACGGTGTGCTGCCGGATAGTCACGCGAACGTGGAAGGGATCGGGCGGTGGCCGAGGGCCGGGGTGACGGTGGTGGGACTCCCACCGCCAGACGGATCGTGCTGGGTTCGCAGTTGCGCAAGCTGCGTGAGCGGCTGGAGATCTCGCGCGCCGCGGCGGGATTCGAGATCCGAGGGTCCGAGTCCAAGATCAGCCGGATGGAACTCGGCCGGGTCAGCTTCAAGGAGCGCGACGTCGCCGATCTGCTCACGATGTACGGCGTCGACGACGCCCAGGAGCGCGAGCAGTTCCTGGCGATGGTCAAGGAGGCCAACGAGCCGGGGTGGTGGCACCGCTACAGCGACCTGATGCCCAACTGGTTCCACGACTACGTGGGCCTTGAGGAGTCGGCGTCGCGAATCCAGACCTGTGAGCTGCAGTTCGTCCCCGGCCTCATGCAAACCGAGGACTACTCCCGGGCGCTGGCCACCCACGGCAGGCCCGATCTCAGCACCCCGGAGACCGAGCGTCGGGTGACGCTGCGGCAGTCCCGGCAGAAGGTGTTGCACCGCACCGACGCGCCGAAGCTGTGGGCGGTCATCGATGAGTCGGTCCTGCACCGGCCGATTGGCGGCGCCAGGGTATTGCGTGAGCAAATAGATCACTTGTTGGAGCTGACCCGGCTGCCCAACATCTCGCTGCAGATAGTCCCGTACTCGCTGAGCGGATACGCGGCCGAGGGCGCCTTCACGATGCTGCGCTTCAACGAGATGGAACTGCCGAACCTGGTCTACATCGAACACCTCGGCGGTGCTCTCTACCTGGACCGACCCGAGGAGATCGAGCGGTACAGCCGGGTGATCGACCGCCTCACCGTCGACGCCGACACCCCGGTCAAATCCCGTCAGACACTGCTCAAGCGCCGGGCCGAGTTGTAACGAGTCACTCCGAGTAGGGTGACGCCTCGTCATCGACACGTTCGGATGCACGTGCATTTGCCGATCCTGATGAACGTGTTAACGTCGGCATCACCAAATGCACGTGCATCTGCACCGTGGGTAAGGGAGTCGGGGAGGGGTGGACCTGGTGACCGGGATTCACAACGGAGTGACAGCCACAGCGGTAATCGGCGCTCGTTGGCGCAAGAGCAGCCGCAGCGGCGCGGTGGGAAACTGTGTCGAAATCGCCCTGGTCGGCGAAGGCCGCACGGCGATCCGCGATTCCAAGAGCCCGGCGGGTCCGGCGCTGGTCTTCACCGGCCACGTACTCGACTCGTTCGCCGCGGCATTGCGCACCGGCGCCGTGCGGATGCCCAACACCGAGGCGTATCTGCGTACCCTGGTCGCCCGCGGTTTCGAATTCCTGCACCCCCGCGACGCGACCGGTGAGATCGCCGCCGTCGTCGGTGTCCGCGCCCACAACAACGTGATCGACGTGGTGCGCCTGCGCGCGGAGAACGACGTGGTCGCCTCCCGTCTGCCCGGTGACGCCGTGGATCTGTTGGCTCCGCGCGAAGTCCTCTGGCAGCGCACCGGCCATGCCACCGCGGTCCTGCAGGACCTGGTCCGCCTACCGGACGACCGCACTCCCGGATCCCTCTCGCAGCGCCGTGTCGAATCCACGACGCAGGGCTGCTGGATTCCGACCACCCCCGGCCGCGCCAAGTGGCTCTCCGCCACGGCCTGACCACTCGTTCCCGGAACCACTCCCGGTTCGCGGCCGGCGCGCCCTGGTCGTAGCCCCCGAAAGCCACCTTCCTCTTCCGAGGAAGGTGGCTTTCCGGCTTTCGTGACCACTGAGTCCGCCGATGACGCGGGGCATGTCGGACATGGCTCGGGGGTGGCCCGGACGAACTGGGCCACCCCCGCGAAGCGTGCCTGTCTCAGCCCTTGCGCTTGCCGACCTCGTCGGTCAACTGCGGGGTGACGGCGAACAGGTCGCCGACGATGCCGAAGTCGGCGATCTCGAAGATCGGCGCCTCCGCGTCCTTGTTGATCGCCACGATGGTCTTCGAGGTCTGCATCCCGGCGCGGTGCTGGATCGCGCCGGAGATGCCGAGGGCCACGTAGAGCTGTGGGGACACCGTCTTGCCGGTCTGCCCGACCTGGAACTGTGCCGGGTAGTAGCCGGAGTCGACCGCGGCGCGGGAAGCGCCGACGGCCGCGCCGAAGGCGTCCGCGAGCTTCTCGACGACGTCGAACTTCTCGGCCGAGCCGACGCCGCGCCCACCGGAGACCACGATCGAGGCCTCGGTGAGTTCCGGGCGGTCGCCGCCGACGATGGGTTCCTGGCCGGTGATCTTCGTGACCCTGGCCGAGTCGGCGGCCGGGATCTCGATCGTCTCCTCGGCAGCGGCGCCCGCGGCCTGCTCTGCCTCCAGACCACCGGGACGCACCGAGATGATCGGGGTACCCCGGTTGGACTTGGACTTCACCACGAACGCGCCACCGAAGATCGACTGCACCGCGGTGCCATCGGCCTCGACGCCGATGGCGTCGACGAGCAGCCCGGAGTTGGTGCGCGCCGCGAGGCGGCCCGCGATCTCCTTGCCGTCCGCGCTGGCGGCGACGAGCACGGCCGCGGGCGCGGCCTTCTCGACCAGCGCGGCGAGCACGTCGACCTTGGGGGTGACCAGGTAGCCGTTGGCGTCGTCGGACTCGGCGACGTACACCTTCGCCGCGCCGTAGGACGCCAGCGACTCCTTGAGCTTGGCCGCCGTACCGGGTGAACCGACGACCACCGCCGACGGCTCGCCCAGTTGGCGGGCCGCGGTCAGCAGCTCGAAGGTGACTTTCTTGATCTCGCCGTCGACGTGATCGACGAGAACCAGGACCTCGGACATGTCTGTGCCTTCCTCCTTCGCCGCTGCTCAGATGAGTTTCTGGGACACCAGGTACTCGGCGATCTTGACGCCGCCGTCCCCGTCGTCCTCGACGCGCTGCCCGGCCGCGCGCGGCGGCTTCGGGCTGGCCTCGACGACGCTGGAACTGGCGTTGGCCAGACCGACATCACCCGCGTCGATGCCGAGATCGGCCACGGTGAACGTGTCGACCGGCTTCTTCTTGGCGGCCATGATCCCCTTGAACGAGGGGTAGCGCGGCTCGTTGATCTTCTCGCCGACGCTGACCACGGCGGGCAGCGACGCCTCAAGGTGCGTGATGCCCTCGTCGGTCTCCCGCTCGACCTTGATGGTGGTGCCCTCGACAGTCACCTTGCGCGCGTGCGTGAGCTGGGGGTAGCCCAGCAGTTCGGCCAGGATGGCGGGCACGGCGCCCGCGCGGCCGTCGGTGGCCTCGTTGCCCGCGATGACGAGGTCGACCCCGTCCACCTTGCCGATGGCCGCGGCGATCACCGTGGAGGTCTGCAGGACGCACGAGCCGTGCAGCGCGGGATCGGAGACGTGCACCGCTTTGTCCGCGCCCATCGACAGGGCCTTGCGGATGGCCTCCGTCGCGCGGTCGGGCCCGACGCTGAGCACGGTGATCTCGCCGCCGTGCGCCTCCTTGATCAGCAGCGCCTCCTCGACGGCGCGCTCGTTGATCTCGTCGAGCACGGCATCGGCGGACTCACGGTCCAGCGTGTGGTCGGAGTCGGAGAGTTTGCGCTCCGAGTAGGTGTCTGGCACCTGCTTGACCAGGACAACGATGTTTGGCATGGGTCTTTTTCGACCTCCTGGGAACGAGCACCGGATCGCCCGTCTACCGACGGTTCGGCTGACCTTCCCACGTCGTTCGACGGTTGGCACGGTGGCCTTTGCCACCCTGATGTTACCCGTGGGTAGCGCGCGGGCAAACACCGGCGGGCGCAGGTCGCCGTGACAGTCCTCACCGACGGCCGTGCCACCGCCGATGAGAAGCGTGTCGTCCGGGGATGGTCGGACCTCACCCCCGGACCGACACGCGATTCCGCACGGGTGTTACGCGCCGTTGATGTGGGCGAGCAGTCGGCGGGTCACCGATTCGATGCCCGCGCGGACCTCGGCGGGCTCGGGCAGGACGAGGTCCGACTCCTCCGCGTCCTCGTCGTCGGCGCCGTCGTCATCCGAGTCGGCTGTCTCGTCGCCGATCTCCAGGGCCGCGTCCTCACGGCTCTTCGCGATCAGGGCCAGCGCGCCCTGGACGTCGAGCACCGGGTTGATCGGTTCGACGATGGCCGTGATGCCCTCGGTCTCCACCGCGACCGCCTCGGCCAGCGCCTCGGCGTGCTCGCGCGGGTACGGCCCGCAGGAGAACGAATCCCAGTCCTCCCCCTCGTCGAGGTCGTCGCTCGGCTGGAAGGTCACCAGCCAGGGGAGCTGGTTGGCCGGGGAGTCCTCGTCCGGTTGAAAACTGATGACGATACCCACTCGAGTTCTCCTCTGAAGATCATGTATTGCGGTGACGGGGGAACGTTCCCCATTGCTGATCCTGGCACGTCGGCACGGTGTGCCGCTCAAGCGCTGAGTCCGGGTGAAAACGCAGGTCAGGATCGGTGTCAGTGGCCCGAGGACGGAAAGGGAACCGGCAATTCACCGATTCTCCACCAATCCGTCATGGTAATAGCCGTGTGCGGCTCGCCCGCCTGCCCGTACACCTTGACCCATGACGGAGGCACAGCTGCTGCTCAGCACCGCCAAGCCGGGAATCGACGCTCCGCACTACTCGTTGCTCGTGGCTCAGAACGGCGCGGAGATCGAGGCGGCACAGAGATTACGCCACCGGGTCTTCGCCGAGGAGATGGGCGCGACACTGCGCACACCGACCCCCGGACTCGACGTCGACGGCTTCGACGAGTTCTGTGATCACCTCGTGGTGCGCGACGATTCCACCGGGGAGATCGTCGGGACATACCGGATGCTGCCGCCGGAGCGGGCGGCCGAGGCCGGGCGCCTCTATTCCGAGACCGAGTTCGACATCTCCGCTCTCGCGGGCCTGCGTGGCGCACTGGTGGAGGCGGGCCGGTCCTGTGTGCACGCCGACCACCGCTCGGGTGCGGTGGTCAGCCTGGTGTGGGCGGGGATCGCCCGGTACATGCTGCTGTCGGGTCACGCCTGGCTCGCCGGGTGCGCTTCAGTGCCACTGCACGACGGTGGCGAGTTGGCGTCGGGTGTGTGGAACACCGTGCGCGCCAAGCATTACGCCGACGAGCGCTACCGGGTCGTGCCGCTGAACCCGTGGGACGCCGAGTCCGTCGCGGCACCCAAACGCACTGTCATGCCGCCGCTGCTCAAGGGCTACCTGCGCCTGGGTGCGTGGGTGTGTGGGCCGCCCGCGCTCGACGCGGACTTCGGGGTGGCCGACTTCTTCGTCCTGCTGGGCCTCGAACACATCGACCGGCGCTACCTGAAATTCTTCCTGGGGGAGTGAGCCATGACGCACGCGTGGATGCCGACCTCGCCGTGTGGACCGTCCTGCCTGACCGGCGACGAGCTGAGAGTCGGCCGCGTGCGCACCGCCGCACGCCTGGCCGGGGCCGTGGGGGTCCTCCTGGTGAGCTTGCTGTTCGTGCCGTTCATGCCGGTGTTGGGCAGGGCCGGGCGTGAGTCGCTGGCCAAGGGGATCTTCCGCGTGGTCCTGCGGTCGTTCGGAGTGAGGCTCGTGGTCACCGGCGAGCAGGGCCTGCGGGCCGCCAGTGGTCGGGGAGCGCTGGTCGCGGTCAACCACGTCTCATGGTTGGACGTCGCCGCGGTCAACGCCGTGCGGCCGATGCGGTCGCTGGCCAAGCTGGACATCCGGTCGTGGCCGGTGCTCGGCGGGATCGTCGCCGCGGCGGGCACGGTGTTCCTCGACCGGGACAACCTGCGGACCCTGCCCGGCACGATGGCCCGGCTGGCGGAGACGATGCGTGGTGGGTCCATGGTCTACGTCTGCCCGGAGGGGACGACGTGGTGCGGTCAGGGTGTCGGTCGGTTCCGGCACGCGGTGTTCCAGGCCGCGATCGATGGCGGTGTGCCGGTACTGCCGATCGCGCTGAGTTACCGGATGGCAGACGGCCGTGAGACCACCGCGCCCGCCTTCATCGGCGACGAGACGATCATCGAGTCGGTTTGTCGCGTCGCCCGGTTGCGCGGCCTGGTGCTCGAATTGCGGGTACTGCCGGAACTGGCTCCCGGACGGGCGGCCGACCGGCGGGAACTGGCCGAGTTGGCCGAGGCCTCGGTCAACTCGGCGCTCGACCGCGTCACCGTGCCCGCGCAGGGTCGTCGCGTGAAGTCGACCATGCCGAAACCGGAGAAACGGGCATCGCGACGAGCGGCGGGCTCGTCGCGTCTGTGACGTCGTGCACGACAGGTCGGAAAGTTGCGACCCGAGCCCCCTGTTCGCAGTGGTGATCATGTACGGATCGCTCGATGTGCGGCATTCTCCCTTTTAAAGCGATTTCGAGGGGAGACACGGGCACATGGGGGACTTCTGCGTAGTGGGGGCAGGCCAGGCCGGGCTGGAACTAGCGCACGGCCTACGGGCGCGTGGGCATGGCGTCACGGTCTACAGCGCGCAACACGCTGACGAGATTCGCGCGGGACGACCGACGTCGACACAGATCATGTGGGGTCCGGCCCGCGCCGCCGAACGCGAACTCGGACTGGCGCTGTGGGACGACGAGGCACCGAGAATCACGCGGTTGAGGTTCACCGTCGCCGCCGGCGGAGAACCCGCGCTCGACTGGACCGGGCTGCTCACCGACGAGGCGATATCGGTTGACCAGCGGATCAAGGCGCCGGAACTGATGGATCGCCTCGACGGTGAGGCGATGGTGATCCACCCGGTCACGGCCAAGGAACTCGACGCTCTGCACGCGGAGTTCGACGGCGTCATCGTGAGCACGGGCAAGGGCGATCTCGGGCGCATCTTCCCCACGAACACCGACCTCACCGTCCACACCGGGCCGCCACGGCACCTCTCGGTGATCTACCTGCGTGACGTGTGCCTCGGCGACGACGCCGAAACCGCGCGGTTCACCCTCATCCCCGGGGTCGGTGAGTTCATCTTCATGCCGACGTTGTCGCTCGACGGCCCGTGCCTGAGCGTGCTCATCGAGGCCGTTCCCGGCGGGTCGCTCGACCGGTTCGGCCCGTGGGCGGGCGGACCGGGGCGGGCGGTGGAACCCGAAGACCACCTGACCGCGCTGCGCGAGATCGTGGACGCCCACCTGCCGTGGATGCGGTCGCACTTCGCCAAGGCCATACCGAGCGACGACCGGGCCAACCTCGTCGGCCGCTTCACCCCGACCGTCCGGCATCCGGTGGCGACCCTGCCCGGTGGCGGGTCAGTCGTCGGCCTCGGTGACGCCGTCATGGTGAACGACCCGATCAGCGCCCAGGGCGCGAACGTGGCCGCACTGTCCTCGGCCCATTTCGTCGGTGAGATCGACAGTCGCTGCGTGCCAGGCAAGCGGTTCGGCACCGAGGACTGGCACGGGGTCACCGAGGGTCTCCACGACCGTCTCCAGGTGGCCGTCGACTTCACCAACGCCTTCCTCAACCCGCTGCCGCCGCATTTCGGTCAGGTGCTCGACCTGGCGGGCAGGCATCAGCCGACGGCGGACCGGCTCGCCAACGAGTTCGCCGACCCGACCCGGATCGGCTGGGCGTTCGATCCGGTCACCGCTGGCGAGTACGTCGAAGGGGTCAACGCCCAATTGTGATCTAGCCGGAAATCGCTAGACCTCAAGCGTCCTGGAGGTTGCACGATGGTCCGGTGACGACCACCGACGACACCACCGCGCCGGGCAAAGCCCTGTGGGTCCGCCAGAATCGGGCCACGACCCTGGGCATCCTGCTGCTCATCACCATCGGCGCGTTCGAGCACCTCGGTGTCAGCACCGCCATGCCCAGAATGCTCGCCGAACTCGACGGCGAGTCGTTGTACTCGTGGCCGTTCACCGCGTTTCTCGCCGCCAGCGTGATCGCGACCGTGTTGGCCGGGCGGGTCTGCGACCGGATCGGGCCGGGACTGGTTCTGCTGGTCGGGCCGGGGTTGTTCCTCTGTGGCC